>CAZDGY010000053.1:0-15048 GCA_964504685.1 uncultured Kofleriaceae bacterium
CGAGCGCGGAGCGTTCACCGGCGCGGATCGCCAGCACGTCGGCGCGTTCGAAGCGGCGGAAGGCGGCACGCTGTTTCTCGACGAGATCGGCGAGCTGCAACCCGCGGTGCAATCGACGTTGCTCGGGGTGCTCGAGCGCCGGCGCGTGCGTCGTCTAGGTAGTCGCAACGAGCTGCCGGTCGATGTTCGCGTCGTTGCTGCGACCCATCGCGATCTGCGTGCCGAGGTCAACCGCGGCGGGTTCCGACTCGATCTGTTCTACCGGCTCGCGGTCGTGACGCTATCGCTGCCGCCGTTGCGCGATCGGCCGGATGATATCCCCGCGCTCGTCGAGCATTTCTTGCGCGACGCGGGATGGGACCAGCCCATCGCGGCGTTGATCTCACCGCAGGCGATGGAAGCACTGTCGGGCTACCACTTCGCCGGCAACGTGCGCGAGCTGCGAAACCTGGTCGATGCCGCGGTCGCGATGGGCGAGGCGCCGTCGGTCGGTACGCCGGCACCCGCTGCGAGTGGACGCGCCGCGCTCGCGGTCGAGACCGATCTGTCGCTGCCGTACAAGGACGCGCGCGCTCAGGTGCTCGACGCGTTCGAAGCGCGCTACCTCGATGCGTTGCTCGAGCGCGCTGGTGGCAACGTCTCGGCCGCTGCGCGGATGGCGCGGATGACGCGCTCGTACTTGAACGACTTGATCGCGAAGCGCCGCAGCTGAGGCGCTAAGGTTAGTTCATCTGCTCGCCGGTGAAGCTCGCGCACTGTTCGACCTTGGTGAGGCAAGCCCCCGAGCTCGCGCTGCCCTCGAGCCCCATCGCATCCTCGTCCTGGAGATCAAGCGTCGAGGCGTTCTCGAGGCTCTGTGGACAGGTGTAACCGCAACCGAGCACCTTGGGTGTCCCGGGATCGCCACAAGCACCGAGCGCGAACACCGCGCGGATCGAGACCGCCGAGCGCGGAAGGCCGGTAAACAGCGGACTCTTGGCGGCCAACGCGGCGTCGATGGCGTGGCCGACGTCGTACTGCATGGTCGTTGGCGAGCTGACCACGAGGTCGATGCAGCTCGTGGCGACGTCCGGGCATCCGGTGATCGCACAGTCGCCGGCCAGGGTTTGAGCCTCGCACTCGCCTCCCGAGTCCGAGATCTCGAACACGTCGAGCAAGACTCGAAAATGGTAACTACCGCCTTGAAGCGCGCTTGCGAAGATCGGAATCCCTTGCGAGTCGGAACAGATGTATCCCGGGTCGACGTTGCCGTTCGACGCCACGATCTCGAGCGTCACGTCGTGTTCGCGCGTGCACCCGGCGATCAGCGCGAGGATGACGAGCCGGTTCATCGCACGACAATCTCGGTGGGGCGGTTGACGTACAGGACCGCGCCGACGGCGCCGAGCGCGACGCCGCTCACCGCGATCCAGAACCAAGGGCGTTGCCATACAGCAGGCCGATGCAACACCGCGCCGTCGTACGCGAGATGGCCGACTAGCGTTTCACAGTCACCAGCCTTGGCCTCGGCGCTCGCCGCGAGCTTTCCGTCGACGACCAGCTCGCCGGTCAACACGCGATCGCCGTGGATGTACGCGACGCGGCGATCGCGACCGAGCGCTCCGAGCAGCGCCGCGCCGACCGGATCGCCGACCGGTGCACCGCGGGCGATGCGCGCGCGCCATTGATTCGCAGCGAGCTCGGGTGATGCCGCGGTTTGCGCGATCGCGACGGTCGTATCGTCCGGGATCCGGACAGTCCGCGTCGCCGGTGCGTAGCCGTCGGCATCCGCCGCCAGGACGTGCTCACCGGGAGCGAGCGGAATCGTACACGGCAGCGCACAGCTCGCCAGGCCGTCGACCGCGACCCGAGCGCCGATCACGCCGGTGAGCGCGAGCTGCCCGCGCGGCGCCGAGCCGACTGTTTCGATCGCTTTGCCGATCAGGGTCTCGACATCAGGTGAGACCGCGGCGGTCGGTAGCTCGAGACCGTAGCTCGCGAGCTGGGCCGCGGTCGCCATCGCATCGGACTTCGCAGCCGAGCCGAACGCGCACGCGGTCGCGAGCGTCAGTGCGCGCGACGCGGTGGAGCGATCACCGGCGGCGAGCTCGGCGGTGAGATCGATCGCGGCGAGCTCGGTCCGGCAGGTCGCGAAGTCACCGGCGACGTACGCTTTGCGCGCGAGCGCCACGGTCGATTCGCTGTTGTTCGTTGCGACCGGCGTCGCCGCAGGCAACGCGATCCGGCGCAGCTCGAGCCCGTCGACGCGGGGCAGGTCGCCGACTGCGGCGAGATCACCGTCGATCAGCACCGCGATCGGAATCGGATGCGCAGAGCTCGCGCCACAGCTGGCGAGCACGAGCGAGACTGCGGCAGCGCGGAGCGTCGTCATCGCGAATCTGATCTGATGATAGCCTGAGCGCGACGTGTCTAGCGGGAATGCCCGGTACCGGATCTCGCGACGGCTTGGCCAAGGCGGGATGGCGGAGGTGTTCGAGGCCGAGCTCGTCGGCGAGCTCGGGTTCGCGCGCAAGGTCGCGATCAAGCGCATGCTCGGCGAAGCCGCCACCGATCTCGCGACCGCCCAGCGTTTCCTCGACGAGGCGCGGATCGCGAGCAAGTTGCATCACGCGAACATCGTCGCGATCACCGACGTCGGGCTGCTCGATGGCCTGCCATTCCAAGTGCTCGAGCTCGTCGATGGCATCGATGCACGGCAACTGCAGAGCGCCGCAGGCGGGAAGCTGCCGGTCGAGATCGCGTTGATCGTCGCGGCCGACGTCGCGCATGCACTCGATCACGCGCACGGCGCGCGCGACGCCGCCGGCCTCCCGCTCGGCATCGTGCATCGCGACGTCAAACCATCGAACGTGCTCGTGTCGTGGGGCGGCGACGTCAAGCTCACCGACTTCGGCATCGCGCTTGCCCGCGATCGCGCCGCGGTGACCGAAGCCGGCATCGTGCCGGGCACCGCCGGGTTCATCGCGCCCGAGCAGCGCACGCGGTCGGAGGTCGACGGTCGAGCCGACGTGTTCGCACTCGGCCTAATGTTGCACGCGCTGATCACCGGCTACACGCCGCTGCAAGACATCTCGGTCGAGATCCAGCTGCTCGCGGGCGTGCCGGTGCCACTCGATGCAACGCTACCCGCCGACGTCAAGGCGCTGATCGAACGCGCGGTCGCCCCCGAGCGGCGCGCACGCCCGACCGCGGCCGAGCTCGCCGATGCGATCGGCATCGCGTTGTCACCACGGCTGACCCGGGATCCCCGCAGCTACCTGCGGTCGTTTCTCGAGCCGCTCCACGGCAAGCGAGCGAAGCCCGGGGCGCTCGATCAGTTGCTCGGTCTCGAGGTCGTCGCCACCGGGGGCGACAGCGGCGGCGGCAGCGAGCCGCACTACGAGTTTCGCAAGACCGAGGTCGCGGCGCCCAAAGCGATCGACGCTGCGCCCCCCGCGATCGGATCGTCGCCAGACGCCGCCAGCGGCCGAGCTCGGCCGGCACCGGAGCCACCGCGCCGAGCACGAGGATGGATCGCGATCGCCGCGCTCGCGGTGGCCGGCGGCGGTGGCTACGCGGCGTGGCGGTTCGCGGCGTCGAGCGGCCAAACGCGCGCCGCAGATGCGGCGAATGCAGGCGCCGCTCGCGATACTGGACCGCTCGATCTCGCGGTGTCCGACCGATCGGCTCCGGCGATCGACGCCGCGCCGCCGCCGATCGACGCGCCGACCCTTGCGATCGACGCCGCGGTAGCGCGCGACGCCGCGATCCACCACGGCCGCGATGGCGGGCACGCGATCGCGGTCGTCGACGCCGCAGTGATCGCGTTACCGCAGACCACCGGCTACGTCCAAGTGTTCGGCGAGGCTAACGTCAGGATGAAGATCCTGATCGACGGCAAGGCGCGCGGCTACGCGCCAAACAAGATCGAGGTCGCCACCGGTCACCACAAGCTGACGGTCGTACGTAGCGATGGCACGACGCCGACGGTCGACATCGACGTGACCGACGACAACACGAGCGCGACCCCGCTTCGCCTCAGCCCGTAACCCGTCCGAGCGAGCCGCCTCAAGACTTCGCGGTGTGCGCCCTGTGGCCGGGCGGATCGAACGCGCCGGTGCATGGATCGTCATCGGTGAGCGCGGTTTGGAACGTCAACAGCTGCAGCGCATCGGCCGGAACCTGCGCGGGGTCGACCGACGCGAGCGGTTTCCCCGTCGTCCGGCAAGTAGTCAAACCGTCGCGGCGATCCCGAAGCTCGCGAACAGCGCGGAGTCGATGAACGCGGTGATCGCGCTGATCCGGCCATCGATGATCTCGAGGACGTGGATCGATTGCGGCCGGCCGATGCCCGCGGCATCGCGAGCGTACTCCGCGAGCGCCGGCAAGCCGTTGGCTTCGGTCGGCACGAACACGAATTTTCCCGGACCCGCCAGGGCGAACACCATCGCGCCGATCGACGCGCCGATCGCCGAGGCACCGCGCAGCCATTGCGCGATCGGCGGCATCGCGAGCGTCGCGTCGTCGCGCAGCAAGGCGACGAGGGCATCTGCATCGGCGCGCTCCCACGCGGCCATGTACTTCGCGAGCACCTGCTCGTTCGCGGGATCGGCGTTGCGATTCGCGGGCGCAGACGGACGAGCCGCGAGCACTTCGCGCGCGCGTTGCAGCGCGCTGTTGACCGCCGCGACCGACAGCCCGAGCAGCTCGGCGCACTCGCTCGCTTCGAACCCGACGACGTCGCGCAAGATCAGTGCGGCGCGTTGCTTCGGCGTCAACAGCTGCAGCGCGACGAGAAACGCGAGCGCGACCGCTTCGCGCCGTTCGTAACGCGCGGCCGGCGATGCGGGGTCGGCGTAGAGCTCGGCGGGGCAGGGCTGGATGAACCCCGACGCTTCGATCGGTGGCGCGACGTCTTCCGGCGCGCTCGGCGGCCCGAGATCGGAAGGCAGGAGGCGCGGCGTCTTGCGATCGAGCTGATCGAGACACGCGTGCGTCGTCACGCGATACAGCCACGTGCGCAAGCTCGCGCGTCCTTCGAAGCCGGCGAGCCCGCGCCACGCGCGCAACAGGCTCTCTTGCAGCAAGTCGTCGGCATCGAGCAGCGAGCCGGCCATGCGATAGCAATGCGCACGCAGCTCGCGACGAAACGGCTCGATCGCGCGCGCGAACGCGGCGTGATCACCCCCGCGGGCAGCATCGAGCTCGGGCTGCACGACGTAACTCTGCATGCGGCCTCGAGATCGGTCAAGCGACGATTCCGCGATGAGTTTGTGCGCGCGCCGCCGTCAGTACGCAGGAACCACAAGGAGAGCGCAAATGTCGATCGAGCTTCCCGTCACCCTCACCGTTCGTGGCGTCGCTATCCGTACCGGAGATGCGATGCGTGTCGTGCACAACGAGACCGCCGGTTCGCCGCAAGGCATCGCGGCCGCGCGTTCGCTCGGCGATCTCAGCCACAAGGTCTATTCGGCGAAGGGCGGCGACGCGAAGCCGAACGAGCTGCTGTTCCTCGACGTCTGGATCGAGGCCGCCGGCATCCAGAAGTTCTTCTCGCATCCTGACGTCGCGGCTCAAGGCGCTCAGCTGTTCGAGGCCAAAGACGCGACCGTCTGGATGCCCGCGCGCGGCGCGTACACGTACAGCTTGCCGGCGACGCGCGACAAGACCGACCGCTTCGTCGGCCTCGTACGCGGCCCGATCGCGTCCCCCGAGAAGGCGATCGACATCTTCCGCACCGTCGATGCACGCGGTGTCGCCGACGCTCGCAAGCGGGGGTTGTTGTCGCACGAGCTGTTCATCAAGCTCGGCCCGCCGGGCGAAGCGCCCGAGCTGCTCGGCATCGACGTGTGGTGCGACGAAGCCGGGATGAACGCGCACTATGCCGATGCGACTCACATGCAAGCGCTCAGCGGCGCGTTCGCCGGCAAGCCGTCGGCGAGCATCTGGCAACAAGCCGCGGGCAATTGGTCGGAGTGGTAGCTCGCCGTATCCTGTAAGCTGCGCCGGTGACGACGCCTGCGTTCACCTATGCCGGCTCGCCGGCGCGCATCGTGTTCGGCGAAGGCACGCTCGCGCGAGTTGGTGACGAGGTCGCGCGGCTCGGCGGCACGCGGCCGATCGTGCTGGCGACCGCCCAGCAACGCGCAGCGGGCGAAGCATTGTGCGCACAGATCGCCGGCGCGGGGCTGTTCGCCGAGGCAGCGATGCACACCCCGGTCGAGGTCACCGATCGGGCGCTCGGCTACGTGCGCGAACGGGGCGGCGATTGCCTGGTCGCGCTCGGCGGTGGCTCGACGATCGGGCTCGGTAAGGCGATCGCCTATCGCACCGATCTCGCGCAGCTCGCGGTGCCGACGACCTACGCCGGATCGGAGGCGACATCGGTGCTCGGTCAGAGCGAAGCAGGGCGCAAGACCACGCTGCGCGATCCGAAAGTCTTGCCGGAGACGATCGTCTACGACGTGCTGCTCACGCTGACGCTGCCGCGCGCACTGAGCGTGACATCGGCGCTCAACGCGATCGCGCACGCGGTCGAAGGCTTGTATGCGCACGACGGCAACCCGGTGACCTCGGCGCTTGCCGAGCAAGGCATCGCGGCGCTCGCCCGAGCGCTGCCGACGATCGCGCAACGGCACGACGATCGCGATGCGCGCAGCGACGCGTTATTCGGCGCGTGGGCCTGCGGCACGGTGCTCGGCTCGGTCGCGATGGGCCTCCACCACAAGCTGTGTCACGTGCTCGGCGGGAGCTTCGGGTTGCCGCACGCCGAGACCCACGCGGTGATGTTGCCCCACGTCGTCGCGTTCAACGCCGCGGCGGCACCCGATGCGATGGCGCGGATCGCTCGCGCGCTCGGTATGCCCGATCCGGCGACTGGGCTCGCGAACCTCGCACGGCAGCTCGGCGCACCGACGCAGCTACGCGCTCTCGGGCTCGCCCAAGACGCGATCGATCACGCCGCCGAGCTGGTCGTCGCATCGCCGTATCGCAACCCGCGCGAATTCGATCGCGCGGCGATTCGCGAGTTGCTGATCAGCGCGTACTAGGCAGTCGCTCAATGCTGGATCGGGCCGTACGTGATCAACTGATCGCGCTGCGAGGCATCGTCGGCGACGAGCCAATCGACCGGGCGCACGACGTTCTCGAGCCGGATCTCGTCGAGCGTGCCATCGACGAAGTCGTGATCGGGCATGCCAGCCGGCGCGTCGCCGTCGCGCGCGGCGCCGAGGAAGACCGGTAACGGGTCGTTGATCAGCGAGCCGACGAGCGACGCCGACGCCGCCGAGCTGCCGTCGACGTACAACGCACCCGTCGTGCCATCGACCGTCGCGGCAAGATGCGTCCAGTGCGACGTCGCGATCGCCGGTCCCTGGATCGGCACGTCGCCGCTGTTCGTGGTCGACGCCTCGGCGAGCGCGCCATTGCCCTCGCCGAGCCAGAGCGCGTTGTCGTCGCCGCTGCCAGCCTCGCGCGACACCGCAACGAAGTACGTCGGCGGCGCGATCCTTGGATTGATCCATGCCGACATGGTGAGCACCGTGGTCGTGAGCGTCGTGCCGCTCGTCACCGTGATCCAATCGGGATTCGCGTTGTCGAACGCGCGCCCGCCGCCGATCTGGCCGGTTGCTCGCTTCGTGCCGGTCGGCGTGCCGTCGAACTGGTGGCCAGTCGCATCGTGCGCGACGCCCGAGTCCGAGAGGTGCCAGACCGCGAGGTACGCGTCGCTCCACACCGAGCTCGTCGAGGTATCGGTCGGTGTCGCGCCATACGTCACGCTCAAGATCGTGCCGGTCACGAGCGAAGGGATTCGCACCCATGCGACGAGCGGCGCGACACCTGGGTCGCCCGCTTGCTCGATCTCGCTCGCCAGCACGTTGCCGCCGTCGTCGTAGAACCGGACGTCGGAGTCATCCGATGCCATCGCCGCGAGATCTGCCCGCTTGTCATCGAGCACGACGAGCAGCGGGAAATCGACGAGCGGAGCGCCGGCGCTAAGGCCGCTCACCGTCAGCTGGGAGTGACCGGCCGGGCCCGTGGCGCTGTGAAATGGCACGTCGATCGGAATCCCACCGTCGCGCATCGGGCTATCGCTCCCGGAGCCGTCGCCGTTCGCGGGGGTGCCGGGGTGTCCGCAGCCAGCGCCTGCGATCCACAGCCAGACGAGACCACGCACTCGCCCATTATGGCCCAGCCGAGCTCGGCGCGGATCGACAATCGCAGCCGCGATCGCGCCACGTTTAGTTTCGCGGCGCTGCGGACGGCCGCAACTCGATGATCCTGAGCAGGCCGTGACCGTCGTCACTGCACATATCGAGGCCGAGCTTCTTCATACAGTCGCAGGTCGGAGTAGCGACGCACGCTTCGGGCAGCGGCCGGCAATCGTCGCTGTGACTGTGCGACCCATCGGGATTCGTGACGCCGCCGGTGACGTCATCGATGAACTGGCCGGGCGGGCACGACGTCGTCGGCGGTGGCTCGGCGGGCTGCTCGGGCGGCGGCGGCGGAGCATGCGGCGTCGCCACGCGCGTCGATCCGCACGCGACGACGACCGAGAGCACGAGCCAGCGCATCATCATGCGTTCGTATACCATCGCTCGCGATGAGTCGGCGCGCTCACCGCGATGCGCGTTGTCCCGATTGCCGGATGCTCCCCGGGCTGTGCATCTGCGCGTTGATCCCGCGGCTCGTGACGCGCACCCAGCTCGTCGTGCTCGTTCACTATCGCGAGGCGCGCAAGCCGACGAATACCGGGGGACTCGCCGCGCGTTGCCTAGTGGATAGCCGCGTCGCGATCATCGGAGAGCGCGATCGGCCGGTGACGGTGGAGGTTCCGCAGCGGGCATTGCTGCTCTATCCGAGCGACGACGCGGTGCCGATCGCGAGCGCGATCGCGGATGCGCCGGCCGAGCGTTGGACGCTGGTCGTTCCCGACGGCAACTGGCGCCAAGCCGCGAAGATGGCGAAGCGGGTGCCAGGCCTCGCGGCCGCGCGCCACGTGACGCTCGACGACCCACGCGCGAGCGAATACCGGCTACGCGCCGAGCCGAAACAGGGCGGGCTCGCAACGCTGGAAGCGATCGCGCGGGCGCTGCGCGTGCTCGAAGGCGATGCGGGCGAGCGCGTCGAGGCCGCGATGCTCGAGCTGTTTCGCGTCATGGTCAGCCGAACGTTGTGGTCGCGCGGCGCGTTGCGCGACGACGAGCTCGTCGGCGGTGTCCCGACCGGCGCGAGTCGCGGCTGACGCCTATGCTACCGTCGAGGCGTGGCGTCCGATGGGACCAAGACCTCGGTAAGCCGAGACACCCGCCGGGTTCGGCGCTGGCGGATCGAGATCACCGCGGGCGCATCGAAGGGGCTATCGAAGCAGGTCAGTGAAGGGGTCGTGCGGATCGGCACGGCCGAATCGAACGACCTCGTGCTCGACGATCGGCGGATCTCTCGCACGCACCTCGAGGTCGAGGTGTCGCCGACCGGCGTCCAGGTTCGCGATATGCGTTCCAAGAACGGCACGTTCTTCCAAGGCTCGCGGATCGGTACGGTCGATCTGCCGCTGGCAGGCGCGGTGCTGACGCTCGGCGATAGCGAGGTCGCATTTCACCCCGATGACGATCCGGTGGCGCAACCGATGTCACTGCGCGAGCGCTGCGGTCGCCTGCTCGGCAAGAGCGCGGTGATGCGCCAGCTGTTCGGTCAGATCGAGCGCGTGGCGCTGAGCGGTGCGACCGTGCTGATCCACGGCGAGACCGGCACCGGCAAAGAGCTCGTCGCCGAAGCGCTGCACGAGCTGAGCCCGCGCAGCGCCCGGCCGTTCGTCGTCGTCGATTGCGGCGCGATCCCGCGCGAGCTGATCGAGAGCGAGCTGTTCGGGCACGTCCGCGGTGCGTTCACCGGTGCGGTCAGCGATCGCCGGGGCGCCTTCGAGCGCGCCGATGGCGGCACGATCTTCCTCGACGAGATCGGTGAGCTCGCGTTGGACTTGCAGCCCAAGCTGCTGCGCGCGCTCGAGGCGTCGACCGTCCGTCCGGTCGGCGGCGACAAGACGATCGAAGTCGACGTCCGAGTGGTCGCCGCATCGCTGCGCGATCTCAAGGCGGCGGTCGAGCAGAAGCTGTTTCGCGAAGATCTGTTCTTCCGTCTATCCGTCGTCGACCTCGAGGTCCCGGCGCTGCGCGATCATCTCGAGGATTTGCCGATCCTCGTCGATCACTTCTTGCGCGATCTCGGCGCGCCACCGCTCGGTGGTGACTCGCTCGCGACGTTGGCCAGCTCGACCTGGCCCGGCAACGTTCGCCAGCTGCGCAACGTGCTCGAGCGCGCGGTTGCGCTCGCGGGCGGCGGTACGCCGATCATCCGATCCGAAGACGTCGATTTGCCATCCGCGCAGCTCAGTCCGTCGAAGTTATTCGAGCTGCCGTACAAGGTCGCGAAAGACGAGATGCTCGCGCAGTTCACGCGCGAATACCTCGAAGCGCTGCTCGCGCGACACGGCGGCAACGTCAGCGCGGCCGCGCGCGAGGCGAAGATCGATCGCAACTGGATCGTCGCGCTCGCGAAGCGTCACGGCGTCCGCGTCCGCGAGTGAGCTGACGGCTAGGGCATCGGCAGCGGCTGGGCGTCGGCGTCGCGGATCACGCGAACCGCATCGCGCTGGAGCGCGCCTTGAAACTCGACGATCGCGCCGCTGTCCTTATCGACGCGCACCCAGAAATCGCCGGCGGCGTACTCGACGCAACACCGCACGCTGGGTCGCTCGGCGAGGTTCTTGACGTAGCGATCGCCGTCGACCCGCACGCGCGGCGGATCGACCGTACGGTCCAAGACGAACCCGGTCTTGCCGTCGATCGTGGAGTAGTGGCCGAGCAGCCGCCGTTTCTGAAACTCGGTGAGGCTATTCGAGTCGGCGACCTCGACCCTGGGCTCGATCGTGACGCGGACGGTCGTCGGATCGCTCGCGATCGGTGGCGCAGGGGCCGGCGCAGCCACCGGCACGGGCGCGGGTGCTGCGGGCGGCGGCGCCGATCCGGCGGAGCCACCGCATGCGGTGAGGACGAGCAGCGAGAGCGCGAGCTTGGTCATGGGATCTCCAACGTGGTGGAGCGACGAGTAGCAAGCGCTACGCCGCACCCATCGTGAGCGCCGGGGCGAAACCACGCCGGGGAATGCAGTGAGCACTTCGCATCACTGCAGTGCGGACTCCGCAATTCGGCGCAAACGGCCCGGGAATCAACGACTTTGCCGGTGGCACGGGCGCTGCTTTAGGTCAGCTCGTGGATCGTCGCCAGACAGCGTTGTCGCTCGTGATGCTCGTGTCGGTCGCCAGCTCGGCGGCGCGCGCGGACGATCACAAGACCTACACGATCGCCGATCTGAAGGCGTTGGCGGCTCAGCATTCGTGGAGCGAGCTCGTCGATCATCTCGAGGACATCGCGCCGACGAGTCGCGATGCCACGTGGCGCGGTCTCGCGCAGCAAGCCGGGCTCGGCGTGCTGTCCCAAGCCGATCCTGCCAGCGGCCTACGGGTCAGCGAAGCACTGCTCGCGCGTTACCCGGCGCTCAAGGACTCGAAGGACTTCATGACGAAGCGTGCAGAGCTCGGCTACGCGGCGTTCGACACCTGTTTCAAGGGCAAGCTCGCCTGGGCGGACGTCTGCGGCGAGCAGCTAAAGCCCTTTGTCGAAGCGGATCCGACGAACGCGGAGCTCGCGTTCCGGCTCGCGAAGTTGTTGCCTGCGCGATCGCACCACTACTACGCGGTGCCCGCTTTCGCGATCGCGATTCAGAAGAAGGACGACGCTCGCTGCAAGGATCCAGATGTCGGGCTCGCGGTCGTCTCCGGGCTCGGCCTGGCGCGAGCGGGGAACGAAGACGTCGTCGCCGCGAGCATTCAGCTCGGGTCCAGCACGTGCTGGACCGCGCTCCACGATGCGATTCAAGGAGCGATGGGCGGCGACGCTGCCGACTACCTCAAGAACACCTGTCCGTTCATGAAGCAGAGACAGACGCTGCCGTCGCTCCTGCTCAAACGCTGTGATGCCGCTACCCAAACCCCATAGGAGAAGTTACATGCAACGCTCGAAGAAGATCGTAGGCCTGGCGCTCGTGTCCATGTTCTCGGCGACCGCGATGGCGCAGACGCTGGCCCAGAAGAACGCCCACAAGGAGGACGAGAAAAAACTAGAAGACGATCTGAACGGGCCGGAAAGCGGCTCGCAACATCAAAAAGACACCAGCGTGAACGGCGCGTGCGGCACCACGATGACCGCGGCGTTCGATTGGCCGAGCATCGACAAGCTGCCATTCCCACCGCCGTTCGCGCCGTCGCAATACGGCAACGACTTTCTGTATGCGGTCGCGCGGTTCTGCACGCTCTCGCCCGACAACAAGGCGGCGGTCAAGAGCAAGATCAAGAAGCTGGTCATCGTCTACGGCGGCGAGAAGAAGTTCAGCTTCTCGTTGTCGGGTGGAACGTTCACGTACACGTTCGATCCCAAGCGGGGGAGCACGAACGCCAACGAGGTCAGGGACTGGCTTGGCGCCCACCTCTGAGTCACCGACGCGCACCCGCGGTCACCGCGCGTTATGCTCGCCGCAGTGGGGTTAGCGCCAGGTCGCGATGCAACGCTCGGCAGGTACGAGGTGTTGTGCTTGCTCGCGACCGGCGGCATGGCGTCGGTTCACCTCGCGCGCGCGGCGGGGATAGGCGGTTTCGAAAAGCTTCTGGTCATCAAGCGAATCCTCCCGCACGCGGCCAAGGACGAAAGCTTCATCCAGATGTTCCTCGATGAGGCGCGAATCGCCGCGACGCTCGATCACGCGAACGTCGCGCACGTGTTCGACGTGGGCTCGGCCCACGGGGATGTGTTCCTCGCGATGGAGTTCTTACACGGCCACGATCTGCGCAGCATCGTGCGGCGGATCGATGGTCCGTTGCCGATCGGGCCCGCGCTCGCGATCGCGATCAGCATGTGCGCCGGGTTGCACTACGCACATGACAAGCGCGGGCCCGACGGCCAGCTGCTCGGGCTCGTCCACCGCGACGTGTCGCCGTCGAACGTGGTCGTGACCTATGACGGCAGCGTCAAGGTCATCGACTTCGGCATCGCGAAGGCGACGAACCGGCTCGGCGAGACCATGAGCGGTGCGCTCAAAGGCAAACCCGGCTACATGTCACCGGAGCAGTGCCTCGGCGACCGCGAGCTCGATCGGCGCAGCGATGTGTTCTGCGTCGGCATCGTGCTCTACGAGCTGACGACCGGCACCCGGCTGTTCGGCGGCAGGGGGACGGAGTTCGCACAGCTGCGCGAGATCGTCGAAGTCGACGTCGCGCCGCCATCCACTGCCGTCGCGACCTATCCGCCGGCGCTGGAGCGCATCGTGCTCAAGGCGCTGCGACGCGAACCGAACGAGCGATATCAGACCGCGCTCGAGCTCCAGCGCGATCTCGAAGCGTTCGCGCTCGCAGCACGCGCCGATGTCTCACCGAGCCAGCTCGCCGGATTGATGCAAGCGAAGTTCAGCGACGAGCTCGCGGCCTGGCGGGCCGCGGAGCGAGAAGGCATCAGCCTCGCCGAGTACCTGGTCGCGCGCGGCAAGCCCGAGCGCGCATCGCGCGACAGCGTCACCGAGCTCGGCGGTGCCCCGACGGAGACTGCGCCCGAGCCAAACCGCGAGCGCTCGTCGCCGGAGCGGTTCGGATCGACCGGAGCGCACCAAGGTGAAACCCCGACTGCGCTCGACAAGCCGCTTCGCAAGCCGGTCCGGACCAAGCGTGCGCCCTGGCCGTGGATCGCGCTGGCGGTCGTCGTGGTCGCACTCGCCGCGATCGCCACCACCGCACTATGGCCGAGCTCGACCGCGCACGTGGCTCGGGACGCCGCGCCGGTCGCCGCGACGCAGCCGCCGCCCGATTTGCTCGCCGCAGCACGCGCCGCCGAGCACGATGGCAAGCTCGAGCTCGCGATCGCGCGCTACATCGAGAGCTACGACGCGAGCCCAGACTCGGCGACGCTGTTCCGGATCGGCGAGCTGTACGAGCGGCTCGATCGCGCGGGCGATGCGGTGTCGTATTTTCAACGCTACCTCGACCGGACGCCCGCGGCGCCAGATCGCGAAGCGGTCGTCGCGCGGATCGCTCGGCTGCGTCCACCGGCGGCCGCCGATGCCGGCGTGGTGGCGGCCGCGCCGCCGAAGCACGCCCCGAAGCAGCCGCCGACGGCGGCTTCGTACGGCCACTGTCGGTGCATCGTCGCGAAGTCCGACCCACGGTATTCGGGCCAACTGTGCAAGCACGTGGAGAAGCCGTTGCTGTGTTACTGCGCGGCTTCCGGCGGCGAAGTTGGCTTGTGCCCGACGCCTTTCGAGCCATGCGATGGTCCGGTGTGCACCCTGAAGTCCGGCGGCATCAGCTACTCGTGCTCGGACCCGGACGTCGGCCGGTTTCACGAAGCCCGTACCCCTGGCCAGGTCTGCACCGGCTACTTGCCGTCGGAGAGCGCCCCGGCGCAACGCTCCGGCGCCTACCGCTGCAACGCGTGCGCGGCCACGCCGCGACCGAACACGCCGTGGTGGATCGGCGAGCAATTCGACTACGCCGGCGCCGACGGCGATGCGTGCAACGGCTTCACGAGCGATGGCGTCGCGATCGCCGGGCGCATCGATTGCTCTCGCAAGTAGTCGCGCGATCGCAGCAACGCTAGAACGGAATCGCAGCCTCGGCCGCGATATGCGTCATGAACGCGTCGAGCGCGAGCAGGCCGAGATCCGCTTCTTTGCCGGTACCGTGCTTGCGCGGCGAGACGCCCTTCGCCTCGACTTCCTTGTCGCCGACGACGAGCGCGTAGGGAATCTTCGCGAGCTGCGCATCGCGGATCATCGCGCCGAGCTTGCCGTGCGAGCGATCGATGTCGACGCGTAGGCCAGCGGCGAGCATCTTCGCTTGCACTTCTTCAGCCCAGCCATGGTGGCGCTCCGCGACGGTTAGAATGCGCGCTTGCTCGGGCGCGAGCCACACCGGGAAGTTGCCGGCGTAGTGCTCGATCAGGATTCCGATGAAGCGCTCGAACGAAC
>CAZDGY010000054.1:0-14999 GCA_964504685.1 uncultured Kofleriaceae bacterium
GAAGGTCTGGTCGCGGTCGTACAGCATCTCGTCCATCTCCTGATCGTACTCGGCGTCGGTGTGGCCGTGGCGCTTCGCATCGGCGCGCTCCTCGTCGGCGAGCTCGGTCGCCTTCGAGTCGTCGCCCGCGAGATATGCGTCGACCATCTCGTGTTGGCGCGCCGCCGACGTGTCGAGGTCGTCGATCATCTCCTTGAGAGCGCGCGCGTCCATCCACTTCTCGAGCAGCTTCTCCTGCTTCGCGGCCGGCTCGAGATAGACGATCTGCTTGCGCTTGTTCGTCGCACGGCCGAGCAGCAGCGAGTCCATCGCGCCGGTTTTCGGCATGTCCTTCATCGATAACATCGTCGCGGCGACCATCGGCTTCATCCGATCGATCCGGCTCGCGACCGGCGGGGTGAGCGCGCCCTCGAGCTTGTGCCAGTAGTCGTCGCCGAGCTCCTGGTGCACGGTTTCGCCCGCCGGCAGGTTCAACTCGCCGAGCGACTGGTCGTTGATGTCGGTCTCCATCGCGAACGCGCGCGCGGCGTCGAGCTTGTCAAAGACGATCTGTGGCAGCTGCGACTCGGCGTCGATCCCGACGTGCATCGTGCCGAGCATGTAGGTCGTCTTGCCGTCCTTCTCGACCGACCAGAAGAACGGATGCGGCAGTGGGTGCTTGACGACCGCTTTGGCCGCCCACGGATCGTCGGAGCCGACCTTCTTGGCCTGGTCGGCAGGCGCGGTCGACGGATCCGCCTTCTGACAGGCGGCGGCGGCGAGGATCGCGACGAGGTAGGCGAACGTGCGACGCGTCATGGGCGGACCTTTACCACGCAAATCGTGGCCTCGCTCACAGAACCGCGACGCCTCCTCGGCGACACTGACTAGGCATGCGAGGTGGGCTCGTGGTTGGCTTGCTGCTCGGAGCGCTCGGGGCCGATGCCGCCGCAGCGCCCGAGCTCGTCACGGCGCCGCCCGAGCCGGCGACGTTCATGCTGAGCGATCGGCTGTCAGGGGATCCCGATACGTTGTGGCCGAAGCTGCCGCAAGACCACGAGCTGTCGATGGACGATCGCATGGTCGATAACTTGAGCGACTGGACGAATCGCGTGATGGGGGCTCACATCGACAAGATGTCGCACGACTTGGTCGCGCTGCACGTCGACATGCGGGCCGGTCGCGCGCGGCTTCGGCTCGGCACGGGCGACGGCAAGTTCCTCAAGTTCAGGTTCGATAGCGATTGGCACTTCATCGACGGCAAAGCGCGGATGACCGCGAAGCTCGATCTCGGCGTATCGGGCCACATGCTGCACGTCGACGTCCCCGCGGTCGACGTATCGACCGACTCGTATCGCGGCCAAGACCTCGTCCAGGTCAACGTGCCGTTGCTGCAGCGGACCTGGTAAGCCCGGGCCCCCGTAGTATAAGCGGCGCATGAAATCCGTCGCAGCCGCGCTGCTCGCGGTCGCTGCATGCCATGCGGCGCCGGCTGTGCGGAGCGCGGGCCCGAGCGCGCCGACCAAGGCGGGCCCGGTCACGATCTCGATCATCGGCACGAACGACGTCCACGGCGCGATCACGCGGCTGCCGCTGTTCGCCGGTTACGTCGCGAACGTGCGCGCGGCGCGCAAAGCCGATGGCGGTGGCGTGTTGCTGATCGATGCGGGCGACATCTTTCAGGGCACGCTCGAATCGAACCTCGGCGAGGGCGTCGACATGATCCGCGCGTACAACGCGCTCGGTTACGCCGCCGCGACGATCGGCAACCACGAGTTCGACTACGGCCCGGTCGGTCCGGCGATGCGACCCGGCCCGGGCGACGATGCGCAGGGCGCGCTCAAAGTCCGGATCGGCGAAGCGACGTTTCCGTTCGTCGACGCGAACCTCGTCGATGTCGCTACGCAGCAGACGCCGCCGCACTGGTCGAATCTGAGCGCGGGCACGATCGTCACGGTCGCCGGTCATCGCGTCGGCATCATCGGGGCGACGACCGAATCGACGCCGCACAGCACGATGCCATCGAACTTCGCCGGTCTCGCGATCGCGAAGCCCGACGCGATCGCTGCGGCTGCGAACGATCTGCGCGCGCACGGTGCCGAGCTCGTGATTCTCACCGCGCACTTGGGCAGCGAGTGCATGAAGTTCGACGATCCGCATGACAGCTCGTCGTGTGATCGCAAGCAAGAGATCTTCGAAGTGTTGCCCGCGGTGCACGGCGTGGTCGACGCGATCGTCGCCGGTCACACGCATGCGGGCATCGCGCACGAGCTCGACGGCATCCCGGTGATCGAGTCGTTCTCGTCGGCGCTCGCGTTCGGTCGCATCGATCTGCACGTCTCCGCCGACGGCCACATCGTCGACTCGAAGATCTTTCCGCCGCAGCGCATGTGCCCACTCACGCGGGGCGCGAGCGACGAGAAGACGCCCCCCGTTGACTGCAAACCGGACGACTACGAAGGCGCGCCGGTCGTTCGTGACCCGAAGCTCCAAGCGGTCGTCGACGGTGCCCTCGCGCGCGCCGGCACCGCGCGGACCGAGAAGCTAGGCATCACGCTGACCGCGCCGATCACGAAGCTGTATCGCGCCGAATCGATCGAGGGCGACTGGTTCACCGACTTGATGCACGCCGCACAGCCGACGGCTCAGCTCGCATTGACGAACGGTGGCGGGTTGCGCGCGGATATTCCGGCGGGTGAGGTCACGTATGGCCAGCTCTTCGAAGCGATGCCGTTCGACAATCGGTTCACGCTCGTCGACGTCACCGGCGCGCAGCTACGCCAGCTCGTGTCCGAGAACCTCAAGAACCACGCCGGGCTGATGTCGTGGTCGGGACTGACCGTAAAGGCGCGGTGCGCCGGCGGCAAGCTAGAGGTCGCGATTGCGGTCGACGGCAAGCCTCTGGTCGACACCAAGCGCTACACGATCGCGACGACCGACTTTCTCGCGACCGGTGGCGATGGCGCACTTGCCGCTTTGAATCTACCGGCCGAAGCGTTTCATCCAACCGAGGTGATCGTGCGTGAAGCCATCGTCGAGCTGCTGCGCCAGCGCAAAGGCCCGGATGCGACGATCGATCCCAAGCGGATCTTCGATGGCGTCCACGGCCGGCTCGACTTTCCCGGCCCGCGTCCGGTGACCTGCGGAGGCGCGCCATGACCTGGTCACCGACGAGCTGGAAGACGCGAGCGGCATCGCAACAGGCCGAGTACGCCGATCCGGTCGCGCTCGATCGCGTCGTCGAACAGATCGGCCGCCTGCCGCCGCTCGTCACGTCGTGGGAGGTCGAGCAATTGCGGACCGAGCTCGCGCGAGCGGCGCGCGGCGAGGCCTTCGTGCTGCAAGGCGGCGATTGCGCCGAGAGCTTCGACGACTGTCGATCCGAGCCGATCGCGGCGAAGCTAAAGATCCTGCTGCAGATGAGCCTCGTGCTCGTCCATGGCACGCGCAAGCCGGTCGTTCGCATCGGCCGGATCGCCGGGCAATACGCGAAGCCGCGCTCGGCCGACACCGAGACCAAAGCGGGCGTCACGCTGCCCGCGTATCGCGGTGACATCATCAACCGCGATGGGTTTACCGCCGAGGAGCGCGCGCACGACCCGGTGCTGATGCTGCGCGCCTACGAGCGCGCCGGCCTGACGCTCAACTTCATCCGCGCGCTGACTGACGGCGGATTCGCGGACCTCCATCACCCCGAGTACTGGGACGTATCGTTCGCGAAGGACTCGCCGCGCGCCGCGGGCTACGAGCGCATCGTCAGCTCGATTCGCGAGTCGCTCGACTTCGTCAGCGCGATCACCGGCATCGAGGCCGAGGCGTTGCGCCGAGTCGACGTCTACACGAGCCACGAAGCGCTCGCGCTGCCGTACGAGCAAGCGCAGACCCGCCAGGTGCCGCGACGCACCGGTCACTACAACTTGTCGACGCACTTTCCGTGGATCGGCATGCGCACGGCGCAGCTCGATGGCGCGCACGTCGAATTTCACCGCGGCATCAACAACCCGCTCGGCATCAAGGTTGGACCAGCGATGACGCGCGAGTGGCTGATCGGCCTACTCGACGCGCTCGATGCCGACCGCGCGCCGGGGCGAATCACGTTGATCGCGCGGATGGGTGCCGACAACGTTGCGACGAAGCTCCCGCCACTCGTCGAGGCGGTCCGCTCCGCCGGACGCACGGTGTTGTGGATGTGCGATCCGATGCACGGCAACACCGAGACGCTGCCACAAGGAATCAAGACGCGCCGGTTCGACAAGATCGTCGAGGAGCTCGAACAAAGCTTCACGCTGCACACGCAACTCGGGTCGCGGCTCGGCGGCGTGCACATCGAGCTCACCGGGGAAGACGTCACGGAGTGCATCGGCGGTGCCCGCGGCTTGGCCGAAGTCGATCTCGAACGCGCATACAAATCGCGCGTCGACCCGCGGCTCAACTACGAGCAGGCGCTCGAGGTGGCGATGCGGATCGCCGATCACGTGAGAGGTACACGGTGAGCGCACCCGGCATCTTCGGTCATCGCAATCTATTCTGGCGCGTGATCTCGAGCTGGATGGTGCCGGTCATGATGACCGTCGCCTACATCTTCATGATGTTCACGAGCCGGCGCGCGGACGACAGTGCGCAGACGTGGGTCGCGCGCGGCTGGATGGCGATCGGCCTCGTGCTCGTTTACGTCGTGTGGGGGATGTTCCGGTTCCTGACGACGAATGCCGCGCTGTCTCGTGCGGTCGCGGTCGGCGACGCCGATCGGCTGCTCGAGATCGTCGACGCGAAGCTCGGACGCAAGCGACGACCGAGTCCGCTGTGGATCTATCGCGCGATCGGTCTCGAGCTGCGCGGCGCTCACGGCGATGCGCTCGCCGCGCTCGATCGCGCGGCCGAGGCGCGTTCGCTCAACCAGCGACAACGCGCTCTCGCCGCGAACGTGCGGATCGCGGTGCTCGTCGAACAGGGCCAGCCGGCGGCAGCGCGCTCCGTGTTCGACCGCGAGCTCGCCGGCGCTCGCGATCCGGCGGCAACGCTCGCCGAGGCTCGCATCCTGTGGGCCGAGCACGATCCGCAAGCAGGTGCGCGCTTCGCAAAGATCGTCGACGATATTCGCGCCGGTGCCGCGCTGCGCGCCGACGCTCATCGCTACCTCGCAAAGATCGCCGACGCCGACGGCGACGCGACCGCTCGCGCGAAGCACCTCGCGGCAGAGCAGCGGCTTAGAACGAACCGCTGAGCGCGACGCCGAACGAGGTTGGCGTCACGATCGGCGCGAACGCACTCGACGACACGCGCTGCTTGTCGGGCGCGGTGATGTAGAGAATCGCACCGGCCGCCACCGCGGCGAGGCCCACGACGAACACGCCGTTGCCCCAATCCGCGGCGATGCTCTCGCGATGCTTGCAGCTGAGGCCGTTCGCGGCGCTCGCGGCGCAGATCTCGTCGGTCGTGGCCATCGGATCGCTGTGTGGCAGTGCCTCTTCGGCTTGGTGCTCGTGCAAGCCGATGCCGCCGGCGATCGCGATCAGCACGCCGCCGCCGATCGCGGTGATGATCCCGATGCGTCGCCGATTCTTGCCCGGATCGATCAACTCGCTGTCGGGTCCGGCCTCGAATGCCAGCGTGAGCGTCTGACCGCCTTGGCCCTCGACCGTGAAGTCTTGGTGGATCTTCTTACTGCCCGATGCGCGCGCGTCGAGCGCATGTGGTCCCGGGTCGACCTCGACCCGCGCGAAGTCAGAGGCCGGCACGGTCGCGCCGTCGATCGTCACCGTCACGCCCGGCGGCGCGGGCGCGGCAATCGACACCGAAATCGATGCGACTAGCGCGGCGAGCGATGCCGTGTGCTCCTTCGCCGCTTGTTCGAACGGCGCGAGCCCGGTCTCGGATGCGCGAACTTGCGCGCGGCGGAACCAATACAGCGCGGTCTTGTACTTCTTGAGCGCCTCGTTACACAGCCCGAGGTTGAGCATCGTGCCGGCGGCGGTCGGATCGAGCTCGATCGCTTGGCTGAACTTGTCGCATGCCTCGGCCGACTTGTGCTCGTCCATCAGCTTGCGGCCTTCGGCGAACAGGTTGTCGGCTTGCGCGAGCTTCGGGTCGGGCCCGGCGCTCACGCCACCGGCAATGCCGACGACGACAAGCGCCGTTGCGAACCAGACCCCCACGTGGCGCATCGTCGACATTATACCTGAGCTGGACGCGATTTTAGAAGCGGCCGACCGCTGCAAGCCCGGCCGAGCTCGGTGCGAGCTCGGGGACAAGCGCGATGTGGTGCTCGTCGTGAGGACCGAGCAGGAACAAGGTCGCGCCGACGCCGACCGCGACCGCACCGACCGCGCCGATCACCGAGGCGGCATTGCCGAGCGAGTGCGCATTGAGCTGCGCGGTGAAGCCGGCCTTGTTGCACTCGCCGGTCTTCGAATCGCAGTAAGCGGCGTCCGTGCCGGGGACCCCGTTGTATGGCCTTTGATAGTCCGCGTGCGCGACGAGCGCCGCGACCGTAGCGGAAATCGCGGCCGCGGCGCCGATCCCTGCGGTGACCGCACCGGCGGTGCGCATGCCGTGCTTGATCGTGACCGGCTCGGGGAGCGGCGGCACGGCGAGCGCGAGGTGCTGGCGTTCGACGACGCGGACCCGCTTCTCGAACGGGACCCGATGCGGGGCGCTGATCGCGATCACGACCTCGCCGGGATCGACCGCGATGTCACCGACCGCGTCGAGCGGGATGACGTCATCGGCGACGACCACCTTCGTGTCAGGCAGCGGCGCGACCCCGAAGGCGAGCGAGATATGCGGCACGCGTGGCTCGATATCGGTGAGCTGTTGCGACGCCGCAGCGCGATACTCGGCGAGGTTGTGCTCGGTCGCGAGATCGAGCGCGCGGCGGAATTTCTTCGCGGCACTCGCCCACAGCCCGGCCTCTTGGTTGCAGCGGCCGACGTTCATGATCGTGCCGACCGCTTCGGCGTTGAACTTCAGCGCCTCGTCATACTTCGCGCACGCGCCGGCCTTATCGCCGGCTTGCTCGAGCTTCTTGCCGGCATCGAACAGCGCGTCAGCCTTGGCCGGGTTGAACTCGTCGGCGCGAGCCGTCGCGATCGGCAGCCCGGCTACGACGGCGGCAACGACCAAGAACGAGCGCATCGCGCGAAATCGTATCAGCGACTCGCGCCGCGTGCATGTTTAGTGGGTGACCGGGCAGCCGTGCGCGTGGTCGTAGACCAGGCTGCCATCCGGGCAGCGATCGCCGTGCTGTTCGGGCACAGGCGCCGTAGTCGCATTGTCGTGGGGCGGCGCGACCGTCATCTTCGCGTCGTCGACCTTCGGCGACTGCTTGCCGTTCGGCTTGTGCGTCCCGAGCCCCGGCGGCTTGTGCGTGCCGAGCGACGGCGGCTTGTGGGTCTCGGCCGTGTCTTTGTGGTCGTCGATCGCGGGATGCTCAGTCTTCGGATCGTGTGGCGGGGGCACCGCCGGCGTAGCGGCGTTCGACCCACTGCCGGTCGCGGTAGGGTGGTCGTCGACCTTCGCGCCGGAACCGGTATCCGGCGGTGTCGCAACCGCGCTTCCGGTTTGCGAATCGGGCGGCGGCGTCGGCGTCGGCGTTGGCGTCGGCGCGAGCACGGCGGTGTCGTCCGCGTCGCTACTGCTGTTGTTCGCGAGCATGACGCCGAGTGCGACGCCGCCGGCGATCAGCAGGCCGAAGATCGCCGCGATCAACGGCAGCCGGGATCGCGTTGGCAGGCTGCGCGTCGTGTTCTCTTCGCCGAGCTCGGGCCGGAGCATCGGCGACGACTGATCCTGAGCCGCGTAAGGCTGCGAGCCATCGTGGCTGATCGCGATCGGCGTTGCGCGCGACGATGGCACCGGTAGTGGCGTGGCCTGCGGACGCGGCGCGCCCGCGGCGATGTTCCACTGCGGCGCGGTGATCTGATGCGAGGGCTCGGCGTACGGCTTGCGCTGGCCGCTCGCGGTGCTCTGGCCATCCCAGTCGAGGCTGCGGCGCAGCATGCGAGCCATGCGTTCGACGAGTCGCGTCGCTTGATGTGGATCGGCGGCGAACGCGATCAGGTCGCGGCCGAGCTCGGCCATGTTCGCGTAGCGCTGCTCGGCGGTCTTCGCGAGGCAACGCAAGATCACGGCTTGCAGAGCGGGTGGCGTGTTGACCATCGGGGTCGGCGGATCGACCGCGACCTTGACGCACATCTCCGAGAAGCTTTCGGCCTCGAACGGGCGCCGGCCTTCGAGCAATTCGTACAGGACCGTGCCGAGCGACCAGATGTCGCTGCGTTGATCGACGAGCCGCGCCGACCGCATCTGCTCCGGCGACATATACGCCGGCGTACCGAGCAGCGATTGCGTTTGCGTCAGGTGCATGTCGGTGCCGATCGACGACTTCGAGATTCCGAAGTCGAGCACCTTGATCAGCGCGCTGCCGTCGGGTCGCCACGTCACGAACAAGTTCGTCGGCTTGATGTCGCGGTGGACGATGCCGATCGAGTGCGCCTCGGCCAGTGCCTCGGCGGTCTGCAGCATCATCTCGGTCGCCCACGCGACCGGCATCACGCCGCGCTGCTTGAGGAGCTCTCCGAGATCGAGCCCCTCGAGGTACTCCATCACCATGAACGGCACGCCGGTCTCGAACACGCCGACGTCGTGCACGCGCGCGACGTACTCGCTCTTCAGCTTCGCTGCGGCTTGCGCTTCGCGTTGAAACCGCTGGACCGCGTCGCCATCGCGAAGCACGTCTTGGCGCAGCATCTTGACCGCGAACCGCTCGTTCAACGCGAGGTTCGTGCACTCGGCGACCACGCCCATGCCGCCCGTTCCAAGGATCGCATCCACGCGATACTTGCCGAGAAATACCTGGCCGATGCTCACGCCGAGCTCGGCAGGGTTCACTGGTTGGGCCACGCTTTGAAAATCGTAGCTTGCCGGCCCTCAGGCCTCAAGCGAACGTCGTGTGTAGGTTTTCGCCTACCGCGCGGCTGAGTGCGGGTTACCCGCAGCAGTCCGTCGCTGGAACGATCTCTTTCGCGACACGCGATCCGCCGCCGATCAGCGTTGGATCTGGTGAATCTTCAGGACGTTGGTCTGAAGGCCCGATCCGACCGGCACGGCCATCGTGATCAGCACGTGGTCGCCGGGCAGGGAGAGATTCCGTTCGATAAGCGTAGCCTCGACGCGATCGATCAGCTCTTCGGTGGTCGCGGATTGCCCGATCAACGCGGGCGTGACGCCCCAGAACAGCGCGAGCCGGCGATAGGTCACTTCGTTTGTCGTGAGGCAGACGATGTTCGCTTCTGGCCGATAGTCGCTGACCAGGCGCGCCGCGCCGCCCGAGTCGGACACCACGACGATCGTCTTGAGCTTCATCGCGTGCGCGGCGGTCATCGCGGCGTGAGCGATCGCGTTCGCTGGCACCGCGAGCTGGATATCCGGGACTTCGGTGTTCGCGCGGTAGTACGCCGAGCGTTCGATCTCTTCGATGATCCGCGCCATCGTGCGCACCGCTTCGACCGGATGCGCGCCGGATGCGGTTTCGCCAGATAGCATGAGCGCGTCGGTGCCGTCGAGCACCGCGTTCGCGACGTCCGATGCTTCAGCGCGCGTCGGTCGCGCTTGCGTGATCATCGACTCGAGCATCTGGGTCGCGGTGATGACGATCTTGCCGCGCCGATTCGACTCCTCGATCATCCGCTTCTGCCAGAGCGGGACCTTCTCTGGACCGAGCTCGACGCCGAGATCGCCGCGCGCGACCATCACGCCATCGGCGGCGTCGATGATGTCGCCGAGTCGCTCGAGAGCCTGCGGCTTCTCGATCTTCGCGATCACCGGGATCGATACCTGATCGATCGTGAGCAGGCGCTTCGCTTCGAGGACGTCTTCGGGGCGGCGTACGAATGACAGGGCGACGTAGTCGACGCCGTGGCGCAGGGCGAAGCCGATGTCGGTCTTGTCTTTGTCCGACAGCGCGGGCGCCGACACTTCGACGCCGGGCAGGTTGATGCCCTTGTTGTTCTTCAGCACGCCGCCCGACACGACGACGGTGCGAACTTCGTGACCGTCGACGCTGGTCACCGCGAGCGCGAGATAGCCGTCGTCGAGCAGGATCTGATCGCCGGGCCGCACATCTTTCGGCAGCAGCGAATAGCTCGTCGAGACCCGCTTCTCGTCGCCGACGATGCTGGTGTCGGTCGTGATCGTGAACTCCGCCCCCTGGCGCAGCTGGATCTCGCCGGCGGCAAACTTGCCGACGCGAATCTTCGGCCCCTGAAGATCGAGCAGCGCGGCGATCGCCTTGCCGCGCCGATCCGCTTCGGCGCGGACGGTTTGCAACATTCGCGCGTGGTCTTCGTGCGTGCCATGCGAAAAATTAAGGCGCGCGACGCTCATACCCGCATCGATCAATTCGCCGATGCGTTCCGCAGACGCGGACGCTGGCCCGAGAGTGCAGACGATCTTCGCCCGGGGCATTTCGACCGCGAGTAGACACTCAAAACGCCTTGCTGAAAACCGCGGCTCCCGGTTATTAAGCCGCCCGAATGTTGCGTACGGCTGTCGCGGGTCTAGCAGCCGCAGCTTGCTTAGCGAGCTGCACGGAAACACGTCCGCAACCGGATCTCGTCGGCCAGGATGTCCGACTGACGATCATCCATACGTCGGACATCCACTCGCGGTTGTTTCCATACAACTTCACGCCGAACAAGTTCGACCAAGCGTACGGCCTGTTGCCTACGCTCGCGCCCTACGGCGGCGTCGCGCGAATCGCGACGATGGCGAAGCGGATCCGTAACACCGCGGATCGGTCGTTATGGCTCGACTCGGGCGATGCCTGGGAAGGCGCGGCGGTGTTCAACGAGTTCAAGGGCGAGCCCGAGATTCGCTCGTTGTCGCTCGCTGGCATGGAAGGCGAGGTCATCGGCAACCACGAATTCGATCTCGGCGTGAACCAGCTGTTCACCGAGCTCGATCAGTGGTCGCAATTCCCGCACCTCGTCGCGAACTATGCGTGGGACGACCCGACGAACACCGGCCAGCGCTCGCTGCGCGACGTCACCCAGCCGTTCGAGATCTACGACGTCCAAGGCATCAAGGTCGGCGTCATCGGCCTCGGCAACGAGGACACGTTGCAGTCGATCTACAACGGTGGCAACTCGCTCGGCTTCCGGCCGATCGACCCCGGCATGGCTCTCCAGAACCAGGTCGCGTTGCTGCGCGACCAGGTCGACCTGATCGTGGTCGCGAGCCACCTCGGCCTCGACAACGACGAGGGTCTGTCGGCGTCGATGGTCTCCGATCCGAACGAAGCGCTGCCGCTCCAAGGCGTCGATCTGATCCTCGGCGGCCACCTCCACATCGTGACGAACCCGCCGAAGCTGCTGCCGAACGACGACGGCAGCACGTACTGCAAGACCGCAGACTGCGAGACGCTGCTCATTCACTCCGGCGCGTTCGCGAAGTACGTCGGCCGCCTCGATCTGGTCGTCCATGTCGGCAGCGACAACAGCGACCCCGAGAAGCGCAGCCGGATCGTGTCGTTCGCGTACGACAACCAACCGGTCGTGACGTATCCGACGAATGACCCGCGGTTCATCCCGGACGATCCGGCGGTCGCAAATCTGATGTGGCCCTATGCGGTCAAGCTCGCGCAGGACATTAACCTCAAGGGCGTGTTCGCGTACGTCGACCCTCAGCCGACGACCGCGGTCATCCTGCGCAACGATCCATCCGGCGGCGACTCGCAGCTCGGCAACCTCGTCGCCCGGTCGATGCAGACTCAGCAAGGTGTCGACGCGCAGTTCGCGTTCACGAACTCGCTCGGCATTCGCGATGACTTCAGCCGCGGACCGTTGACGAACGAGGAGATGTACAACGTGTTCCCGTTCGAGAACACGATCGTCGTGATGTACCTGTCGGGCCAAGAAGTGCAGGACACGCTCGACTTCGTGGCGTCGAAGTCCGCGGCGCGGGGCTGCCGTACCCAGCTGCAGGTTGCGGGGCTGACCTTCGATATGGTGTGCCGCGATGATCCTGCGAACCCGGATCACTGCACGAGCATCGATCCGCAGGCGGGCAGCACGACCTGCACCGTCGATCTCGATTGTCCGCAAGGCGGCACGGTCGGCGGCCAGACCACGGTCGCCGATCGTTGCGACACGACGCTGCACCGCTGCGTCGCGACCGCCTGCGCGAAGCATATCTATGTCGGCGACCACTGCCGGCCGGTCGACGGCAGTGGCGTCGTCGAGTCGAGTAACCCGGTCGACCCGGGCTCGACGCCGTGCGCGGCGCTGCAGATCGATGGTTTGTATCGCGTCGCGGTCAACAACTACATCGCCGCGGGCGGCTCCGGCTTCCTCGTGCTCCAGCGCAACACATCGCAGCAAGACACCGGCGTGTCGCTGCGCGATGCGCTGACCGTGTACCTCACCGGCCAACAGCAGACTTGCGACGGTGTCGGCGTCGCCACCATCACGGACGAGACTGACATTCCGGGGCCGTGCAAAGCCGACGCCGACTGCGTGTTTTCGAAGAAGTGCATTTTTGCCGGATCGGTGGGCACGTGCCAGCCTGCGACCGTCCAGCAGAAGTGGTGCAACGTCGCCTGCCTCGACGAAACGGTCGAAGCCCACGACGGGCGGATCAGGCCGGTGTTCCAGTGAGTGGCGCGTCGAGGGTCGCTGGGCTCGTGGCTGTGGTTGTCGCGCTCGGTGCGTGCGTCAAGCACAACCCGGGGATCACCGGCACGCAGTCGCTCGCGATCGACGTCGTGACACCGTCGGACACTGGCTCGGTGGTGTCGCGCCTGCCCGACACCGAGCGCACGATCACGATCAACGTCACCGCGATCGGTCCCGACGACCAGACCGACACGACCTACAACAACCAACTTCAAGTTTACGTGCTGTACCTCGGCACGCTCAGCCCGTACCTCGGCGCGCCGCCGCTCCAGACGATCCAAATGGTCAACGGCGAAGCGATGAACCAGACGATCACGCTGCCGGCGGTGTTTGGCCCGACCTCGATCTGGCTCGACGATGGCGCCGACTCCGAGCCGACGTACGCGACCGGCACCTCGCAGACGCTGTGGTACCGCGATCCGCTCATCGCGGACATTCAAGCCCCGCCGAACGAGAGTGCGATCGACGCGCTTACCAATTCGCCGCTCGACAACAAGAACGTCGCAGTCAACGCCTCGCGCTATGGCGCGAACGGCCGGCTCGTCATCACGTCGGTCTACGCGCAGGGCTACACGCTCGCCGACGTCAACTGCGCCGACGCGAACGGCACGCCACCGTGCGTCTCAGGGCCATACGACTACATGGACGTGTTCTCGTACAGCGCACCCGAGGACCAGAACTCGCACTTCGTCGCTGAAGGCGAAGTCATCGGCGGCTTCGCCGGCGGCATCAACGAGTTCGACGGCCTCACCGAGATCGGCTTTCCCCAGACGTTCGTGAACCTGGGCCTCGACCCGAATACGCCACCCGTCGTCAACACTGCACTCGAGCCCGCCCCGGTCGTCGTCGACACCGATTCTGCGAGCCCGACGTACTGGTTCGGGGCGGTGCAGGATCTGCCCGGGCACGGCACCGGCCCGAGCGCGAGCGGGATCGAGTTCGAGCGCAACGAGTCGGGCCCGATCGAGGTCGACAACGCGGTCGTGTGCAACCTCGACAGTAACTACACGACCTACAACCAATGGGAGCTGGATCCCGCCGGCATCGGCGGGGACTGCTCGACCAACAAGAACATCATCAGCGTCATCACGGCTGGCGTCGTCCAATTCGACCCGACCGGTTGTGTCGGCAAGACATTGCCCAAAGTGGTTGGCATCGTCCGCCCTATCAACATCGGAAGCTTCAACGTTTGGATCGTGTACCCGCGCTCGGCTGCTGACCTCACGCTCCCGGTAGGAGACTCTACGTGCAAAGTTCAATGATCCGTCTGGCTCTGGTCGCCGCCTTGCTCGTGGCTCCGGTCGTCGCGTTCGCACAGCCGTCCGATACTCCGCCGGTTGGCGACGGTAGCGGCAGTGGTAGCGGTAGCGCGACGCCATCCGGTGTCGATGAAGGTCACCTCAAGGAGCTCGTCGATCGCGAGGTTGCACGCATCCTCAACGAGCGCGCCGCGCAAGAAGCGGCCGAGCGTGCCGCGAAGGATCAGGCGGCCGACAAGACGACTGCGACTGCACCGGTCGACGGCGACATCACGGGGTCGAACGGCTTCATGGATACGCGGCTCGCGTTCACGCTGACCAACGAGAACACGTTGGTGAAGCCGGGCGAGACGATCCCTAGCGTCCCCGGTTGGCGCTTCGGTACGCCGAACTCGCTTGGCGTGTTGTTCTTCGACAACTACGACACGCGCTACAGCGGGTTCGAGACCCTGTCCCACGCGACCATGTATCGCGACTATCACAAGGGTCACTTCGACGCCGAAGCTGGCCTCGTGATCCGGATCAACGAGATCTCCGGCTCGAACCTGAGCCTGTCGGATGACGGCTCGTACATCACGCTGTCGAACTGGAAGGATCCGTTGCATCGCGATCCGACCCGCGTGTCGCTCACCGTGTTCCCGGTGTCGGCTGACCGGTTTCGGCTCGGCTATAGCTATCGCTTGTCGTGGGGTGGCAACCCCGAGTACGGCCGCGCGACGTCGGCGACGCCGGGCATGAAGGTCCAGTACGACACCGACAACATGTACGTGTTCGCCGGCGCCAAGAGCGCGGTGATCCTCGACCAGCGCACCGCCGAGCAGAAGTCGGCGCTCGCCGGCTTGGTCGGCGCCGGCATCGATCCGACCGACATGCTGCGGTTCGAGGTCAACGTCGGTTACTTCGATCGCGGCTACAACGAGCTGATCGACGTCAACGATCAGAAGGTCCAGCTGTTCGGCGGCTCGTTCCAGGCGTCGATCCACAAGGGCATGCCGCTGCGGTCGTCGGTCGACTACAAGCTGTATCGCTACAACGGCGAGAAGGTCAGCGACCTGTTGATCGAGACCCAGGCGATCTCCAAGCCGCTCCG
>CAZDGY010000055.1:0-14956 GCA_964504685.1 uncultured Kofleriaceae bacterium
CAGGTCGCCGGCCTTCGTCGTCGTGACGCCGGGCGCGGTGATCGTCAGGCCGCCGAGAAGCTCGGTGATCGTGGCCCGGCGAAAGCCGCGTTTGGCAAGTACCTCGCGCTAGCACCGAACGCGAGCGACGCGGACTCGATCCGTCGTACGATGGCGGCGCTGTGATCGCACGTGTCCTCGTCGTCCTGATCGCCCTCGCTGCGACGGTCGAAGCGACCCCGAACAAGGTGCTCGTGCTGCCGACCGGTGGCGATACCGACCCGGCGTTGCGCCATCGCGTCGACGCCCACCTCCAGAAGCTCGCGCACGAGCTCGGCGACGTGGAATCCGGTGACACCACGTTCGACGAAACCGCGACCGCGGTCGGCTGCGATCCGGCCGCGCCCGCGTGCGCGGAGCAAGTGCTGAGCACGGTCGGCGTCGACGACCTGGTATGGGCGACCGCGACGACCAAAGACGGCGCGACGACGGTCACCGTCCAGCGCGCGACGAAGGACGCGCCACCGCGACAGGTCTCGGTCGCGCTTGCGCCCGGTGATGACGGGACCCAAGCCGACGCCCAGCTCCACCCGGTGTTCGGTCCGGTCGGCGCGGAACCGAACCCGCCGCCGATCGGCCCGACGCGACAACCGGCGGAGCCGCGCGACGACACCGACCAGCAACGCAACTTCAGACGCGGGCTCGGCATCACGGCGCTCGCTGCGGGCGGCGTCGCGCTGCTCGTCGGCGTCGCGCTGTGGGGCAGCGCGAGCGGCACGCAAGGTCAGATCAACTCGGCGACGCTCGACACCGCGGCCGACGTCCAGAACGTGATGGCGCTGCAGTCGAAAGCCGACAACTACGCTACGTCGGGCAACATCCTGGTCGTCGGCGGTGTAGTGCTCGCCGGTGCGGGTGCGGTGCTGCTGTACCTCGATCATCGCCACCGTACGACGGTCGCCCCGATCGCGTTTGCACACGGGGCTGGTATCTCCGTCACGTTCGCGGGGTCGCGATGAAGCTCGCGATCGCGCTGCTCGCCGTGGTCGCGGGCTGCAGCATCGATCACCGCACCGATGCCTTGAAGTGCGGCTCGACGTCGGACTGCAGCGATGGCCGAACCTGCGATCTCGACATCGGCGGCTACTGCGTCACGAGCACCTCGATGATGTGCCCGTCGGAATGTACGAGCTGCGACTTCGCCCAGAGGACGCCGACCTGCACGATCGCGAGCGGTGGCTCGGTGCAGTGCCCGTCGGGTTTCTTCTGTGACATCACGTGCGGTGGCTCCGCCGGCAACTGCAGCGCGATCACGTGCAGCGACGACGGCTGCGACGTGACGTGCAGCTCGAGCGGTGCGTGCACGGGGAACATCGCGTGCCCGGGCAACGGTCCGTGTCAGGTCGATTGTCAGACCACGGGCGCGTGCACCGGCACCGTGTCTTGCACGAGCTCGTGCAAGTGCGACGTGACCTGCACCGGGCAAAACGCCTGCGTCGGGGTAGACAGCTGTCCCAAGCACGGCGCTACGCACTGCACGACCGACGGCAGCTCGCTGTCGCCGTGCGACTCGTCGAAGTCTTCTTCGTGCGACCAGTGCTAGCTCCGAGTGGGCTTCATCGCCCGCATCCGGGACTTGCCCGCCGCGTGGGTTGAGGGTACGAATCGCTGATGCCGCGCTAGCGGCGCGTGCGCTATGAGCGAGAAATTCCCCATGACCCCCGCGGGGTTCGCCACGATGAAGGCGCACCTCTATCGGCTCAAGAACCACGACCGGATCGCGAACAGCCGGGCGATCGAGATCGCGCGCGGCCACGGCGACCTGTCGGAGAACGCCGACTACAGCGCCGCCAAAGAGGAACAAGGCCTGATCGAGGCCAAGATCCGCGAGCTCGAAGCGAAATTGGCGATGTCGGAGGTTATTGATCCAACCAAATTGTCGGGTACGCGAGTCAGATTCGGCGCGACCGTGACGATTATCGATACCGACAGCGATGAGTCCACGCGCTACGTGATCGTTGGCGAGCACGAAGCCGACATCAAGCGCGGTCGGATCTCGATCTTCGCGCCGGTCGCGCGCGCGTTGATCGGCAAAGAAGTCGGAGAGACGGTCGTAGTACAGAGCCCGAAGGGCAAGCGAGAGTACGAAGTCGCCTCGGTCGAATGGATTGAAGTTCTACCGCTCGAGGAGGTCGCTTCGTGATTCGTAAAGCTGTCTTGCTTGTCGCGACGATCGCGCTGGCTATCGCCGGTTGCAAACAAGGCCTCGGGCAACGCTGTCAGGTCCAATCCGACTGTGCGGACAATCTCGTGTGCAACGAAGGAACGCAGCAGTGCTCGACCGGCACCGGCAGCGGGCTCGACGCGACCATCCCAGTCGACGCTTTGCACGACGCGAGGCCGATCGACGCGACGCCGATCGACTCGACCGTTCAGTAGTTACAAGCTGCGCGCGCAGCGCAGGCCGATATGCGAGAAGCGATGGTCGCCTGCGTAGGCCGGATTGTACGGGTCGCGCGCGAACGTGTGACCGAGATATGCCGGTTGCCGCCACGAGCCCCCGCGCACGACATGTGGCTCGCTCGCGATCCCGGTGCGCACCGGATCGAGATCGGGCAAGCCTTTGTAGCCGAATGTCTCCGGGGTCGAGCCGAGCACGTCGGCGGTCCACTCCGCGACGTTACCGGCGAGATCACGCAACCCGTAGCCAGCCCACGTCGGACCGTCGCCCCATAAAAAGCTGCCCGGCGGCGCGAGTGCGAGCGCACCATCGCTGTCGTCGGGGTCACCCATCAGCTCGAGCGGGAACACGGTCGGCGTGCGATCGATCTCGCGCATCGCGAGCGCACGTGGTTGACCGTGGTTGAAGTCGGCGTCGCGCGGGGCATTGCCCCATGGCCACTCGCGCCGATCGTCGCCGCGCGCCGCATGCTCCCACTCCGCCTCGGTCGGCAACCGGCCGCCGCGCCACTGGCAGAACTGCTGTGCCTCCGACCACGTCACGTTGACGACCGGCCAGTCATCGCGCAAGTAGCGCAGATCGCCGGCGACTAACGGTTCGAGCGCACAGCGACCGACGGCCGCGCAGCGCCGGTACTCCGCCACCGTGACCTCGTAGCGATCGATCGCGAACGCGGATAGGTAGATCACGCGCTCGGCCATCCACTCGAGCTCGAGCACGTAGATGTCGCACATCGACCCGATCTGCGGAGCCATCGCGGGATTCACGCGCGAGAGATGGTCGAGCCGACACTCCGCGACCAAGTCCGCCTCGTCGCCCGGCTCGATGCCCATCTCGAACGGACCGGCCGGAACGTAGACTTCGCGCGGCGGCTCGTCGACGACGCGCACGACCTGGCCGGCGCCGAGCGAGAGCAGCGCGAGCGTCGCTATGACCCACGGTCGCATCTGCGCTGATCGTGGCGCGAATTCATCGCGCCAGCAACCATGCGAGCGCCGCTCGCACGCGTTCAGCGCTCGCCGCGGGTGCGACCGCAACCTTCGAAAGCAGCGGATCTGCGCTCGCCGCTCGTCCCAGCCGTACCGCAAGGCGCTGGAGCGCGGCGCTGCGGACCTCGGGGGCTTCGTCGGTGATCAGCCGCGCGATCGCGGCATCATCGCCGAGCACCGCCGCGACCGCCCGCCGCACGTTCGGCGATGGATCGGCCGCCGCTCGCAATGCGGAGGCGGGTTCGGCGCTCGTTCCGATCGCGGTCCATGCTGCGGCCCGTACGTCCGGATCGCGATCGTCAGCAAGTGCAATCAGGTCTTTCGAGGCCGAACCCGTGCCCGATCGCCCGATCCCCGCTGCATACGCGGCCCTCACGTTCGCGGCGGGATCATCGACCGCCTTCGCGACATGCGCTGGATCGACCACCGCGATCGCCGCGACCGCCGCCGCCCGGACTTCGCGATCGCGATCCGCGCCGAGCACGTGCAGCCGCGCGATCGCGCTCGCTGGTGCTCCGCTCGCGATCGAAGCGGCCCGCGCACAAGCCGCTCGCACGCTGGCGTCGGGATCGCGCAACCCACGGCCCAGCGAGTCCCACGCCTTGGCTCTTCCCGGCCCGCTGCGGACCGCGCCTAGCCCCGTGCAGGCGGCGGCTCGCATCCGCGGATCGCCGCGATTGATCCAACCGCGCCGTCCTTCGGCGGCGCTGCTGGCGCGGGGCAAGCCCTCGCCATCGAGCCAGTGCGCGAGCGTCGCAAGCGCGGCGTCGTCGGGAATCGCAGCGAGTGCCTCGAGCGCGACCTCTGGCGGCGGCGAGCCGACGGCATCGAGCGTCGACCGGGCGAGCGCGGTGCGATCGAGCGCGACCAACGCGCGAACATCGGCGACCGCGAGCTTACCGTGCGCATGTAGGTCGAGCGCGAGCTGAGCCGCGACCGGAACCGCCGCATCGCGATCGCCGAGCCGACCAGCCGCGTCGACCGCCGCGAGCTCGAGCTCGACGTCACTCGTCACCCCGATCACCGCCCGGACATCGGGCGCGAGCTCGTGGACGTTGGCCAGGCCGATCGCTTCGACCGCAGCGCGCCGCGCGGTCTCGTTGCCGCCGAGCGCCTCGCGCAACGCCGCGATCATCACGTGCTCGGTCGCGACTGCACGATCGCCGTCGGTCGCTGGAGCCGCCTGGATTCGCGCCGCCGCGCGCGCCAGCTCGTGACGCGCGAGCATCTCGTCGATCACGCCGGCGAGCGGCAAGCGCACGTCGACCACCTCGGCGGTGGCTGGCCCGGCTTGGCGCCGATCGCGCGCGAACAGCCAGCGCAGGTGCACGCGTTGGTCGTCCGACAACAAGTCGCTCGGCGGCTTGGCGAACGGAGAGGCATCTGCGATCGCGTCGCGCACCGCGCGATCGAAGTCGGGATTGCCCGACGCGCCGACGTTGACCTCCGCGACGCTGCCGTTCGGCTCGACGACCAGCTCGACCATCGTCGCGAGCGTCATCGCATTGAGAGCCGCACTCGCGGGGAGCCGCAGTCGACAGTCTTCGAGAAACTGGCCCCATCCCGGCTGGAGCTGGAGCGCGACCTGAGTCAGATAGGCCGCACCGCGCACGCGCAGATCGATCGGCGCGGGCGCGGCGACCCTCGGGATGCGTGGCGCAGTCGGTGCCGCGGGTTTCGGCGCACCGCACCCCGCGAGCAGGGCGAGCGCACAGCCGACGAGGCGCGACATCTGTCGCTGATCTTGCCACGCCGCGATCGGGCGGGCTCATCATGTGGTCTTTATCCGGCGTGTCAGGTCACCCGGTCGCGCCCGGCGGTTGCAGCGCGCCTTCGACCGCGAACCCAGATCCGTACGCGACCATGTGTAGCCGATAGTGGACCGGCAACGGCTGGAGCCCATGATCGATGACCTCGAGCTCGGAGCCCATCCACAGTATGGTGTGCAGCCCGCGCGCGATCCGACCCGAGAACGGCCCGACATCGGCGTGCGCGGCGGTGACGACCCCGATGTAGTCCGGCGTCAGTCCATACGCGACGGTCGTGCCTTGCGCGTCGACGAGCTCGAGCGCGGCGAAGCGGAGATCCCGGACGTCGACGGTCGGATCGATCGTCACGTAGACCGTCGCAAAGATGCGGCCATCCGCCGGCGCGACGCCGGTACAGTAGATGCACACCTTCGCGGTCGCGCGAATACCGTCGGCAGTCGCGAAACCCCGATCGACGTTCGCGGGATTGCCATCGGCCGGTTGGGGCAGCGCCTGAGTAGGCGACATCGGGTACCGACAGGCCATCGAACGCACTGCCGTCGACTGCTCCCCATGTCCCAGCGCGCACGCCGCGATTAGCGCCAACGCAACAATGCCCCACGTCGACAGCTCGGGTGTTTCCATCATCGGCCGGGATTCGACCCCGGCCGAGCCGCGCCACTTGGGTGGGTTACGCCGAGACTTCTTCGCGCACGTGCGTCCCGAGGTGGCGGCGCACCGCGAAGTACGGCTCGCTGACCGCATAGGCGAGCAGGTCGCGCAGCCGATCCTTGACCGGCATGCTCGACAGCGACGCACCTTCGGTGGCGATCGCGCGCGCCGCAACTTCGAGATCGTTCGACACGATCAAGCCGACGCGGTTCGCGGTCAGATCGGTCGCCGCGCGCCACGAGGCGATCAGGCCATTGCCGACCCGACCCGACAGCTGGACTGATAGCTCGCCGACTTGCTCGAGCAGCGGACCCGGCACCTGGCGTTGTAGCGCCTCGGCCATCTTCTGCGCTTCATCGCCTGCTGGTGCGAACGGCAGACCGTCGTGACCGGTCAGCCGAGCGCCACTCGCGAGCACCGCGGCTGCAAACGCCGACTCGAGCTTCGGCAGCGTGCCGACCGCGAGCGTGACGAATCGCTCGGGCCGGAGATAAGCCATTCGCTTGCCGACCTCGAACGCGAGCTCGCGCTCGTCGGTCTTCGCCAGCAGCTGAGCGCCGACCAGCAGCGTCGGTACGAGCTTGCCGCGATCGCCGGCGAGCCCGACCGTGTTCGCGACGCGCAGGCCATCGCCAGTCTCCTGCAGCCAGACCATCGGGACCGGATCGATCGCGAGCACCGAGCCGACGTACTTGACGATGCGCGACACCGCGCGCGGATCCTGATCGAGATCCGCACGGCCATCGGGCGTCAACCCGAACGCGGTGATCGGCTGTGCGGTGCCACCTGCGATCGCGCCGAGCGTCGAGCTGAAGATCGCGCCGACATGGCGGTCCTCACGCGGATGGATCACCGACTTCTGCCACAGCTCCTCGGTGAGGCGGCGCGGCGCCGGCGAGAACGCGTTCGGCCGGAACCGCTCGTAGAGCACGCGCTCCTCGTCGGATGCGGCGCCCAAGAACACGAGCGCCTGCGCGACGCACCACGCCTTGTCGAGCTCGTGATCGGCGCGATACAGGCTCGCGAGCGCTTTGTAGAGCTCGACCCGATCCGGCGCATGGCCGAGCAAGAACTGGAGCTCGGCGATCGCTTCGGTCCGCTTGCTCTCGCCTGCTTCGAGGTAGAGGTCGGCGAGCTGCTCGTGGCGAGCCATGTCGTCCGGCGCGATTTCGGTCGCGACCTGATACGCCTCGGTCGCCGCTTGGGTGTCGCCCAAGTGATCGAGGTAGAGGTCGCCGAGCTTCGTCCACAGACCGAGCAGCACATCGGCCGGCACGTCGTCGCCGCTGCGCTTGAGCTGGCGGCGATACGCGCGCGCGAGGTTCTTCCAATCCTTGCGATGGACGAGGAGCTCCTCGACCGCCTCGAACGCCTTCGGCGTCCCCGGAGCATCGTCGAGGGCTGCGTTAAAGCGGTCGACCGCGAGGTCGGCGTCGGCGATCTCGTCGCGGGCGATCACCGCGGCGGTGTAGTGGAACCGCGCGCGCCGATCCGGCGACGTCTCGAGCGCCGACAGCTGATCGAGCGTCTCGATCGCGCGCCGCCACGAGCGTTGCTCGGTGTACGCCTCGAGCACTTTGTGCATCAACAGGCGCGAACCGGGCGCGAGCTTCAAGCCCTCCTGGTACGCGTTGATCGCAGAGCTGACGTCTTTGATCTTGTCGTGCCAGACGTCGCCGATCTCTTCGAACAGCTTCGCGCGTTGCGTCTCGGTGCTGTCGCGCTTGGCGAGAGCGTCGACTTGCGCGCGCTTCGAATCGGCGACGATCCGCCACTCGCCTCGTGCGCCGCCGAGCTCGACCATCGCTTCGAGCGTCGGCTCGTGCAGCGGATCGCGCTCGAGCGCGCGGCGATAGCTCGCTTCGGCCTTCTTGTCCTCGCCTTGGGCGCGCGATACGGCGCCGAGCCGGTACCAGATCTCGGCCACGTGCGAGTCCGACAGCGACGTGCGATGGCGCGCGAGCACCTCGCGATATCGCCGGTCGACTTCCTTCCACTGCGCGGCTTGCGCTTCGGCGCCTTCGACCGCCTTCGCCTCGGCCATCAACACGTTCGCCAGGCCGATCGCGGCGTCGAGGCTGTCCGGATCCGCTTCGACCGCGAACTTGAAGTGCCGCGCCGCCTTCTCGGTGCGATGCAGCGTCTCGTAGGCGGTGCCGAGCTGCGCTTGTAGCTTCGACCGTTCGCGCCGATCGAGGCCTTCTTGGCCTTCGGCTTGACGGACGAGCATCTCGAGCACCGGCAGTGCGTCGTCCCAGCGCTTCGCGGCGACCAGCCGCTCGGCGACCCGGCGACCGGCGTCGACGTGATCGGGATCGAGCTTGAGCACGCGCTGGTAGAGCTCGAGCGCGCGCGACGGATCCTCGAGCTTGCTGTCGACGATCTGCGCGGCTTCCCACAGCAGGGCCAGCCGTTCGTTGCGGCTACCACTAGCGGCATCGCCGCGCAGCATGAGCTCGACCGCGGTGCCCCAGTTGCCGCGCGTCGCATGGACCGAGCCGAGGCCCTTCAACGCGACGATGTTCTCGGGATCGAGAGCGAGCGCCTTCTCGAAGTGGCGCTGGGCGACCTCGAGATCCTTGACGTGGTCGGCAGCGAGCTTGCCGGCTTCGGCGAAGATCGGAGCGGCCTTGTCGCCGTCGAGCGCGGCGCGGCGGACCAACGCGTCGAGTGCGCGGTCGTACTGCTCGAGTCGGGTGTATAGCCGCGGCAGCATGGTCAGCGCGGTGCGGTTCGCGTCTTCGATCGCGAGCGCGTCGAGCAGGCTGTCGATCGCATGCTGCGGATCGTCGAGCTCGCGCTCGTAGACCTGCGCCGCATCGAGATGGAGCTCGAGCCGTTGCGCCGGCGTGCGCGCCGCCGTGATGTGGCGGCGATACGCGTCGACCAGGTCCTTCCACTTGCGCTCCGCCGACAGCACGCGCTCGAGGCCGCGATAGGCGTCGTCGGCCGTGGGCTCGGCGTCGAGCAGCTTGGCGTACGTCTTCGCGGACCGCGCCGGATCGCGATCCTCGAGCTCGGCGGCGAGCTTGCGCAGCGTCGCGAGCTTCTCGGTCTCCGGCGCGACCTGGCCGAGCCGCTCCATCGTGTCGAGGTAGTCGTCGGTGCGACCGGTCTTGTCGTAGAGGTCGACGAGCGCGCGCAGCGCTTCGACATCGCTGCCGTTAGCACTGACCGACGCCTCGTAGCGCGCGATCGCGCCTTCGAGATCACCGAGCTTCTCGGCGCGCAAGGTCGCGAGCTCTTTGCGGATCGCGGCCGCGCGGTTCGGGTCGGGCGCGAGCTCGGCACGACGGTCGAGCACCTTCGCGAGGTCGGCCCACTTCTCGTCGCGGCGATACAGCCGCTCGAGCGCGGCGAGCGCGTTGTCCTGAACGGCGTCGCCGCCCCCTTCGATTGAACCGCGCCGCCCTTCGGCGGCGCTGCCGGCGGGGCGCAGGTCCCCGCCGTCGATATCGCACGCGATTTCCGCGGCTTGTTCGTATGCTTCGATCGCCTTGGCCGACGACGCGAGCTGGTTCTCGAACAACTCGCCGAGGCCGAGCAGCGCGCCGACCTTGGTCTTGATGTTGGTCTCGACGTCGGCGTGCGCGCGCAGCGTGTCCGCGAGCTCGGCCCACTTCTGGCTCTTGCGCTGGAGATCCGCGAGCACGATGTGCGCGGCGGTGTTGTGCGCATCGAGCTCGATCGCGCGGCGCACGCTGGGCAGCGCGTAGTCGGCGCGGTCGAGCTTGCCGAGGTACCAACCGCCTAGCCGAGCCCACCATGTCGACGCGAGATGCGCATCGCTGGCATCGGTCGCGATCTGCGACGCTTCGTTGACGAGCTCGCTCCAGCCGCCGGTCGCAGCGGCGAGCCGCTCGACGAGCGTGATCGCCGTGTCGTCATCGGGCGCGACCTGACACGCGGTCATCGCCGCTTCGAACGCGCGGCGCAGATCGCCCAGGCCGGTCTCGTAGGTCTCCGCGAGCTGGCGCAAACGGAACGCGCGCTCGCTCGCTTCGTCGGCGTTCTCGATCTTGCCGACCAACACTTCGACGACGGTGTCCCACTGCTGAGCATCGCGCGCCTTGCGCTCGATCAGCTCGAGAGCATCGCGCGCCTCGGACGCTTCGTCGCCGCCTTCGCCGAGCAGCGCGATCCACCCTTCGGCATCGTCGAGGTCAGGCCGCGACTGCGCGAGCGATACAGAATTCTTGATGCACGTTGCCTCGAGCGCCTCGAGCCACTCGAGCACCGAGCGCTCGGCGACCTCGTCGCCGCCTTTGCCCGCGAGGTTGACGACCTCGATCTTGTGCTCGGCCATGAGCTCGTCGACCGTCACCGGCCCGACGCTAGCGCCGAGGAAGTAATGCGTACCGCGCGGCGGCTCGAACATGCCGAACACGCGATCGAGCAACGCCGCGAGATCGGGGTCGCCGTAGCGAAACCCGACGAACACGAGCGAGCCTTCGACGTAGAGCTTGCGCGCGTACTCGCGCAGATCGACCGCGCGCGACAACGCGCGGCGCACCGAGCGCGGCGTCACGACGTACGTGTCGAAGTTGCCGAGCATCTTGACCAGCGTGCGGCGCCGCGGCGACAGCTCGCCGAGCTCTTGGTACGTCACGATCTTCGCGGCTGGCCAGCCCTCGGGCGAGCCGGTCTCGAACGAGTGCTCGAGGATGTCGCCGGGAAACGTCGTCCACACGTGGCGGAACGGCAGCTTCGCGAGCGCCTTCGGCAGCGCCGGGACATCGGCGGGCGCGGCCCAGGTCTCTTGCACGATCTTGTCGCACGCTTCTTCACCGAGTGCGCGGGCGAGAAAGCCCACCGCGCGGACCAAGCTGCCTTTGTGCAACAGCTTTTCGAGGTCCTTGGTCGCCGCATCGTCGCCATCGCGACCGCGGGTCTCGAGCGCCTTGGTCATGCGCTCCAGCATCTGCTTCCAACTCGGTACTCCGATTCCCGCACCGACCACGAGGGCTGCTTTGCCCGTCCGGATCTGCTCGATGAGGGACTCGGGGATCGTGTGCTCGTGCATCCTAAACCCCCAGGCCTGTTCGTTGATTGGCGCGCACCGTAGCGACCGCACCCGGCACGGTCAACCGAAATCCGGAGCGGTTGCCCGTCGGTGCGGGCATCGCCGGATGGCGGTGCGGTAGGATCACCGGTGGTTGCGGCTCAGACGCAAGTTCACGCTCGCTTTCTTCCTCGTCAGCTCGCTCGTCAGCGTGCTGATCGCGCTCGTGCTGTACCGGTTCGTCGACCGCCAGCTGACCGAGGAGCTGCGCAACCGGCTCAAGGACATGGCCGATATCGGCGCGGCGGAGGTCGAGATCGAGCCCTACAAGCAGCTGGCCGGTCAGCTCGCGACCTCCGATCCGGCCCGAGTCGACGCGGTCGAGCACAGCCCGGCATTCAAGGAGCTGACCGCGCACCTCAAGATGATCCGCGCCGCCGAGCCGACGCTCGTCCACTACGTCTATCTGCTGGCGCCGACCGATGACCCGAACCACCCGCGGTTCGTCGCAGACGCCGACGTGATGGACTTCGACGCGCTGGTCGCCGCAGGCAAGCCGCTGCCCGACGGCGAAGAAATCTCGCACTTCGCGCAGCCGTTCGACGTCACCGACATCCCGCTGCTCAAGCGCGCGCTCGCCGATTGCACGGCGCAGTACGAGCCCGACTTCGTCTACGACACCGACTTTCACCTCAGCTCGGTGTCCGCGTACGTGCCGCTGATGGACGACGAAGGCACGGTGATGCGCGACGAGCATGGCAAATGCCTGGGCGTGCTCGGCGTCGACATCACCGACCGCAAGATGAAGATCGCGCTGTCGAACGCCGGCGTCTTGGCGATCAAGATCTCGATCGCGATGATCGTGCTCGCGCTGGTCGTATCGATCGGCATGGGCACGGTGCTGACCCGATCGCTGTTGCTGCTGTCACGCGCGGTGCGCCGCTTCGCCGAAAAAGACTTCACCGCGCGCACGCCGGTGCTCACGCGCGACGAGGTCGGTCAGCTCGGCGAGCGGTTCAACGAGATGGCGGAGACGATTCAACACCACAACGATCAACTCGAGGAGCTGGTCGCGAAGCGCACGCTCGAGCTGGAGGCCGAGAAGCTGACATCGGAGCGGCTGCTGCTCAACGTGCTGCCGGCGCCGATCGCGGATCGCCTGCGCCAGGGGGAGAAGCTGATCGTCGACAAGTTCGAGAACGTCTCGGTATTGTTCGCCGATATCGTCGGGTTCACCGCGATGTCTTCACACACGTCGCCCGAGGCGCTCGTGACGATGCTCAACGAGCTATTCAGCGCGTTCGATCGGCTCGCCGAGCGTCACGGCCTGGAGAAGATCAAGACGATCGGCGACTGCTACATGGTCGTCGCGGGCATTCCGACGCCGCGCAACGATCACGCGGCCGGGCTCACCATGATGGCGCTCGATATGATCGCGGCGGTCGACTACTACGCGCAGAGCCATCAGATCGAGCTGGCGATTCGCGTCGGCGTGCATAGCGGCCCGGTCGTCGCCGGGGTGATCGGCGAGAAGAAGTTCATCTACGACTTGTGGGGCGACACGGTGAACACCGCGAGCCGGATGGAGTCACACGGCATCGCGAACCGGGTCCACGTGACGGCGGTGACGTGCCAGATGCTGCACGAGGTGTTCACGATGGAATCGCGCGGGCCGATGGAGATCAAAGGCAAAGGCATGATGACGACGTTCCTCGTCGTGGGACCACGGCGTCCGGGCGACGTGACCGCCGACGACGTGACCGAGAGTCCGGCGGCGGAGCCCGACGGCGGCTAAGCAGTGCGCCCGATCACCGTCGCCACGTCACCTTAATGCGCGGCACCCGCTCGGCTCGCCGTCCGAGCCGGCATGACGAAACCGATCATCCTCACGTTGCTCGCGGCATGCGCACCGATGTTGCCCGCGGCAACCGCCACGCGCGAAACACCGGCAACCGGCGATTACGTCGCGGTCGGCCCGATCGGCCCGAAGATCGATCTGCGCTCCAAGCAAGGCGTTGCGCTACCCGCCGATGACGATCCACGTGTAAAGACCGCGCACGTCCAGCTGCGATGCACGACCGATCACGCGACGGTCAACGTTCATTGGACGACGTTTCGCGACGGCGACCATGCATACGTGCTGTCGGTGTGGGCCGAGTTGATGCGGATCATCCCCGGCAACAAGCTGACGGTCGACAGCGTCGAGCTCGACGACGCTCACGGCGCGGTCGTTAACTACAACCTCTGGTACGGCACGCAGAACGCGATGTACACCGCCGATCTGCACCCCGACGGAACCGCCAAGCGCGACGTCTCGCCGTGTCCGTGACTACGCGCCGCATAGCGCTTTGACGAGCTCGACGATCGACTTGCATTCGCGGCCGGCCGCCGGCGGGTCGACCGGGAGCTTGAGCAACGCGTACGTGTCGGGCCCGTCGAACAGGCTCGACGCCCCGAGCGAGCACAGCGGCATTTGGACGTGTTGCGACTGCGCGGCTGCGAGATCGCGAGCGAACGCCTCGGCCTGTGGCCCGGGTGCCGGTTTGCCATAGCGCTCGCGCACCGCGACGACGGCGGCATCGGCTTGCGCGTTTTGCGCGCGTGCGTCGGCGAGCCGCTTGGCCGACCACCGGGGTTGCAGCTTGTAGCGCAGCTCGAGCGTGACGAGCGGGCCACCCGGGACCTTCGCCGCCGCTTCGGGCGCGACGTAGACCGGCCGGTCGTGGCGAATCACGAGCTCGGTGTCGGTCGCCATCAGCATCCAGCCCGCTGGCAGCGCGTGCTCGAGCCTTGCCACGGCGGGGTCGCTGCCCGGCGGCGTCGTCGCGGGCTCGGCAAACGCCGGGGCCGCCACTAGTGCAACAAACATCGTGGCGATCGCTAGCGTTCTCATGCACGCAGCGTGGGCACACGCGCATGTGAGAGCAAGTGGTAATGTGCCTCGCCGATGTCGATGTTCTCCGAGACGGCCGCGATCTATCGCTCGTCGAAAAAAAAGCACGACATCAATTGGTTCACCGAGTGGGTGGCGAGGCCGCCCGCTGCGCTCGTGGTCTACGCGCTCAAGGGCACACCGGTCACGCCGAACCAGGTCACGTTTGCCTCGGCGGCGATCGCGGCCGGCGCGTGCGCGATGTTCGTGTTTCTCCCCGGCTGGCTGTGGCTGGTCGCCGCCGCGTTGGTGTTCGAATTCTCGTTCGTGCTCGATTGCGCCGACGGTCAGCTCGCGCGGCTCAAGAAGGTAGCGTCGCCGCTCGGCCACCTGCTCGACTTCTTGATGGACGAGCTGAAGGCAATGCTGCTGCTCGGTTCGGTCACCGTTCGGCTGTGGCGCGAGACCGGCGACGAGCGGCTGCTGCTCGTCGGGCTCGGTGCGCTGTTTTGCCTCGCCGCCGGGATTTCGCTGACGTCGTTCACGCGGCGACCCGAGTACGGCGCGAAACCACCGACCGAAGATGGCCAGCCCGCCGAGGTCGGCGGCCGTAAGGGGCCGATCGGCGCGGTGCTGTCGGCGATCGAATGGTGCGCGCGCATCGTCGTGCACTATCCGCAGTACCTGTGGCTGGTCGCCGCGTGCAATCGCATCGACATCTACTTCTGGGCGTACGCCGGCGTGAACGCGCTGTACTTCGCGAAGACGTTCGCGGCGATCTTCTTCCGCCTCGGGCGATTCCGGTGACCGCGCCGATCAAGCGCGCGATCCTGATCGCGGCGGGTCGAGGCAAGCGGCTCGGCGCGCACACCGACGAGATCCCGAAGTGCATGGTCGAGGTCGCCGGCCGGCCGATCCTCGGTTGGGTCTGGCGCGCGCTCGAGCGCGTCGGGGTCGAGGAGCTGGTCGTGATTCGCGGCTATCGCGGCGACGTGCTCGAGGGCTTCGTGCGATCGCTCGTGCCGCGCGCGGTGTTCGTCGACAACCTCGAGTGGCAGAGCAACAACGTCTTGCTGTCGCTCGCATGCGCGCGCGCGTACCTCGATCAGCCGACGTACCTGACGTACAGCGATATCGTGTTTTCGCCCGCGGTCGCAGCGGCGGCAGCGCGCTCGTCCGCCGAGATCGGGCTCGTGATCGACCGCGAGTTCCGCACGATCTACCAAGGCCGCA
>CAZDGY010000056.1:0-14848 GCA_964504685.1 uncultured Kofleriaceae bacterium
TCGGCGGCGAGCCGGATCGTCGAGACCGTCGTCAAGTTGCCGAAACGCTAATCATGTTTCATGGACGGGTCCTGGCGTGACGGCGATTCGTATTGCGCATTGTTGCGCGGCGAAGGCGCGTAGAACCCGCAGCATTCGCATGCGTCTACATCGGACATGAAGCTCTTATCCTTGCCTACTGTCTTCGCCCTCTCGTTGATCGCAACGATCGCTGCTGCGGACAACACCGCTCGCAAAGCACCCGCGCCGCCTCCACCGCCATCGACCGACGCATCGCCACCGTCGTGCGGAATGACTGGCGACATCGCGTTCGAGATCGATCGCGGCGCGGTCCCGCACACCGGACCGACTTCGCAGCTGAAGATCTATGCGGCCGGCGGCTGGACCTATTCGTCGGCTGACAAAGACGGCGTCGCCGGGCTGTCGGGTCAGGGCTGTCTCGACGACAAGACGCTCGCGCACATCCGCGCGCTCGTCGCGTCGGCCGCGTGGACGAGCACCGATGTCATCCACTGCATGATCGCGAGCAACGCATCGACTACGTATCTCGCGAACGGCAAGGTGCTGTTCACCGACCGAGTCTGCAACTCGCAGAAGCTCGACGAGAAGAGCGAGCAAGCGCTCGCCGAGCTCAACCGGATCACCGCGACATTGCGCCCGGCAAAGGCGCCTTGCTGCAAACCCTGACTGGACGACTCACCCTTCACCTGCATAGATCACCACCATGAAGCTCGTCACTGTCTCCACATTCACCGCGTTGTCGTTGTTCGCGTTGATCGCCGCCGCCGACGCTCCCGCCCGTAAACCACCGGTGCCGCCGCCCGCGCCGACCAACGCTCCCGCGACGTGCAAGCCCGCCGGCGATATCTCGTTCGAGATCGATCACACGATCGCCAAGCCCCAGACGTCGACGTTGAAGATCTACGTGAATGGCGCATGGACGCTAACGTCGACCGACAAGAACGGCGCGGCCGGCCCGAGCGGCGGCGCGTGTCTCGACAGCAAGACGTCGGCGCAGGTCAATGACCTCGTGAAGTCAGCGCCGTGGACGACCACGAGCGTCATCCATTGCATGGCGCGCACCGCCGAGTCGACGGTGTATCTGTCGAACGGCAAGGCGCTGTTCACCGAGATGACGTGCAACGGCCAGAAGCTCGACGACAAGAGCGCGAAGGCGCTCGAAGATCTAAAAGCGATCGCCGCGAAGCTCCAGCCGGCTCCGCAGCCCGGCGCCCCGTGAACGGGGCTTAACCTTCTCCACCTCACCTCTGTCTACCTGCGCAGCCGCTTCGCGCTGAACACGAAGCTGATCGAGCTCGCCGGGCCGCCACGCGCAACGCCGTCCGGTTCGCGAATCACGACGTCACCTTGGACGATGTCGCGGAAGGTCGTCGAGTCCGCGACCTCAGCGGCCGACACCACGCCGTCGCCATCGCCATCGGCTGCGATCCGCACGGTGTCGGTCGCGGGCAACGACGTGACGAACGACGCGATCGGTGACGCCAAGGCGCCGCGCGCGACGTCGACATCGATCGCTCCGCCAAACCAGCCGACGAGCGCATCGTCGGTGAGCGTCGCGGCGATCATCAAGCCGTCGGCCTCGGTCCAGCCGATGCCGGCGATGCCGAGTGGATCGGCGAGCGCCACCAGCGGGATGCGGAGCTCGCCGTCGCTCGCGGCGAGGCCGTTATCGCGCAATGTGCCGACTGCTCGAGCGAGCACTTTCGGGACCATCATGCCGTCGGCGCCGTCGGCGATCTGCATCCCCCGATCGATCGTCACGCGCGCCTGGCCATCGCTGCAGGCGTCGATCGCGATCAGCCACGGCACATCGGTTGCGAGCCGTTCCGGAAATCGCCCGCCGACCGCGAACGCGGGCTCGAGCGACGTGATCGCATCGTGAGCCAGGCCGAGCGCGTCGTCGGGATGGCCGTCGCCGTCGAGGTCGAGGCGCTCCGCGCGTGGCGCCGCCGGATCGAGCGAGACCAGCCGGTACGTCGTGGTCTGCGCGGTGCAGGTCATCGGCGCGTTGTCGAGCCGAGCGGCAGGATCTGGATCGTCCGGGTTGTCCGCGCAGCCGCCGGACAAAACCGCGCACACCGTCCACAACCGGACGCTCGCGCGTTGCTGAAATCTATAGTTGCGAGTCATGCAGCGGCAACGAGCAAGCGGCAGGCCATCGGAGTAGATTCGCCGCCGATGGCAGCGCGGCGGGTGGAAGGGACGGCGCTGTTAGTTGCCGGACACGGCGCGCTCGACGGCAACTTCGACGCGTCGGCGATCCACACGCTTGGCAAGATCGGGGAAACCCTGCTCGCGACCGGCGCGATCTGGCACATCCGCCGCCTCAGCGCGGTCGCGGGCGAACGCTATCCGGCCGATCGCCCGACGCTCAAGCAGCACCTCGACGAGCTCGTCGCCCAGCCCGTGCGCGCCGCGATGATCGTCGTGGTCGGCGCGATCGACGAGCTCGCAACCGGGCCCGCGCTGATCACCGGGCGCAACCATCGCGACTATCCCGACGACGCGACGCTGTCGCTCGCGTGGATCCGCGAACGGCTCGAGCTGGCGCGCGCCGAGCAGCTGATCGTCGTGATGTCGGGGCGCGGCGCTGGCCCCGAGCGCTGGCGCGATGCGCTCGCGACCGGCCGGCCGAATCATTTGATCGCCGTCGCGGCCGGTGACAACGGCGCGCCCGTCGTCGATGCGTTGCTCGCTGGCTTGTGCGGCGATGCGCTCGATCCGCGCACCGGCACGGTGACGATGAAGAGCCTCGGCGATCACCTCGCCGGCCGACTCGCGACCGCCGCGCTGCAGCGCGCCGATACATCGCAGACGCTCGCGCAGTCGCCGCCGCTCGCCGGCTTGTGGGATGTCCGCCGTTCGCAGCTCACCGCGACCCGGCGGCGCGGCCCGCAAGCCAGCGGCGTAGTCGACGATCTGACCGGTACGGTATTGCCCGGTCGGTTCCGCATCGACGGCATCATCGCGCGCGGCGCGTTCGGTACGGTCTATCGAGCGCGCCAGCTCGCGGTCGAGCGCGACATCGCGATCAAAGTGCTACACGCCGACATCGATCCCGCCTCCGATGACGGCCGGCTGTTCGTCCACGAGATTCGCAGCGTCGGTCGCATCGATCATCCGAACGTCGTGCGGATCTATCAAGCCGACATCGCGCAAGACGGCCGCCTGTTCTACGCGATGGAGCTGCTCGACGGGCGCGACTTGCAGCAGCTCGTTCCGAACGACGGTGACGCGCCGTTGTCGCAAGAGCGCGCGGTCGAGCTCGTTCGGCAACTGCTCGCCGGCTTGGGCGCGGCGCACGATGCCGGCCTCGTCCACGCCGACGTCAAACCGGCGAACGCGATCGTCATCGGCGAGCGCTTGGTGCTCGTCGACTTCGGCTTGGCGCGCCTGCGCAACCCGGATCGCCCGGCCGAATCGGCGGGTGGCACGCCGGCGTTCATGGCGCCCGAGCAGCTCGCCGAAGGTCGCGTCGATGCGCGCAGCGATCTGTTCTCCGCCGCGCTCGTGCTCGTCGCGCTGCTCACCGGTTGGCGGCGCAAGACCGCGCAGGAGATCGTGCCGCCGCTCGACCGCATCGCCGATCCGAGCTTGCGCGCCGTGTTGACCCGCGCGCTGGCGATCGATCCGGCGCAGCGCTACCCGACCGCACGCGAGCTCGCCGCGGCGTTGATCGGCACCGCGCTCGCATCGAACGACATCGCTCCGCCGCCGGTACTGCCATTTCGGTTGTTCGCGCCCCTGACCGAAGCGGATCGCGAGCGCTTGCACGGGCGCGACGCCGATATCGCCGAGCTGATCGAGCACGTGCTGTATCGCCGCACCGTGATCTACACGGCGCCATCGGGAACCGGCAAGACGTCGCTGCTGCGCGCCGGCCTCGTGCCGCGGCTCGAAACACTCGGCGTCGCGGTCGCGTACGTGCGCTGTCGCAACGCGCCGGTAGGTGCGATCGCGCAGGCGATCGTCCCGGGTGCGAGCTCGGTCGCCGACGCGATCGCACAACACACCGCGCAGCGCGGCGGCAAGCTCGTCATCGTCCTTGACCAGCTCGAAGCGGTGCTCGCCGACGATGCGGCGAGCGAACGGCTCGAGGCCGAGCTGGCGTTCGCGGCTTGGCCGGCCGATGCCGACGTCGCGATCGTGCTCGCGATTCGCGAGGACTATCTCGCCCGGCTCGTCGCGCGCGTGCAACGCGTCGATCCCGGCACGCCGATCGTGCGATTGCGACCGCTTCGGCCCACGGGTGCGCGCGAAGCGATCGTCGCGCCGCTCGCCGAGGCGCGCCTCGCGATCGAACCGGCGTTGCTCGAGACCCTGCTCGCCGATCTGCAAGGCGCTGCCGCCGCACTCGCGCCCGAGCTCGGGTGGGGCAGCGAGCCCGCGGTGTATCCGCCGCACCTCCAGCTCGCGTGCTCGGTGCTGTACGAAGCGCTCGATCCCGACGACACGACGCTGACCCTCGCGCACTACCGCGCGCTCGGCGGGTTCGACGCGATCGTCGGCGAGCACCTCGAGCGCGTGCTCGACGTCGAGCTCGCCGATGGCCGCGACGCGATCGCACGCGACGTGCTGATCGAGCTCGTCACCGCGTCGCACGAGCGCGCGATGCGCCCGGAGGCGGAGCTGCTCGACAGCGTCGGCGGCAAGCACAGCGTCGCCGAGGTCGCCGACGTGCTCGAGCTGCTCGGCGCGCGCGGTCTGATCGTGCGCATCCGCGGCGAATCGAGCGAGCCGACGTGGGAGCTCGTCCACGACAGCCTCGTGCCACGCGTGCTCGCGTGGCTCGACAGCCGCGACCTCGCGCGCCGCCGCGCGATCGAGCTCGTGCGCCATCACGTGCGCCGCTCGCGCTCGGACGCACCGAGCCTACTCGGCCGCGCGGAGCTGCGCGAGCTGCGCGGCCACGTCGCTGCGATCGCCGAGATCGACACGCAATGGCGCGCGCAACACGACGATCGCTGGAGCCCGGCCGCGCTCGTCGCGCACTCGCGCTCGGTGCTGCGCCGGCGCACCGGCTCGATCGTCGGCGTCGTCGCCGCGGCGCTCGCGGTCGCCGGCGTCGGCTTCTACGAGGTGCGTGCGAAGGAAGCGGAGGCGCGCGCCGAGCAATCGCTGCGCGACCGCGACCTCGGTCGGTTCGTGCTCGAGCTCGCGCCGTTCGATTGGGATCCCCAAGCGCTGCGCGCGGTGCCCGTCCCGGCGAGCGAGCTTCCTGACCTCGCGTGGGAGCTACGCTATTCCGATAGGGACGATCCCGACTCACCGGGCGCATTGTTCGAGCCTCGCCACCTCACCGTCGGCACACACGCTGTCACGAGCGATCCGATCGCGTATGCGGTTCACGTCGAAGCACGCGGCGGTCCAGCGTTCCTCATAGTCACGGGTCGTGGTCGCCGCGGCCAACGCTGCGCGCGATCGATCGTGCCGTTGCATCAATTACCTGGCTACGTCCAGCGCGAGCACGCCGAGCCGGTGCTCCGCATCCGCGTACCTACCTGTTCCACAACGCTCGCCGATACAATCGAGATCCCCGCCGGTCCGTTCATCTACGGCGGTCCAGGGGATCCACCTGCGCCGAATGGTCCACCCGAAGAGCGTGTCAACCTTCCCGCGTTCCGCATCGATCGGACGGAGGTGAGCAACGCCGCTTTCGCGATCTTTGGCGAGATGGTGAACGTTACCGGCATCGACCCGCCTATCTACCCAAACAGCAAAGAACTCGCCAACGCAGCGAAGCCGCGAACAGCGTTGAGTGGAATCACCTGGGCAGAGGGTCGCGCATTCTGCCGCTACCTGGGTAAAGACCTGCCGAGCTCTCAACAGTGGACGAAAGCTGCACGAGGCGGCGAAATCCTTGCGGATGGCTCGGTGAACCCAATGCCTCGGCGGACTTTTCCGTGGGGGTCGCCCGTGGATCCCATTCCAGCATGGATCTCACCAAACTTCCCGACGGCCGTCGACGCGACCGACGGCGATCGCAGTCCCTACGGTGTGCTGAACCTCGCCGGCAACGTGATGGAATGGACGGCCTCGATTCCGGAGGAGAGCACTCGCGGCGTGCGTATTCTCCGCGGCGGGGACGCAGGCGAGACCGCGCGCGGCGAGCTTGGGGAATACATGGCGATCGAGAACTCGAAGGCGATGACGCTGCGACAGTTCGCTGTTGGTGTCCGGTGCGCGATTGATGGTTCTGCGCACTGACAAGATCTCGATCTCCGGGAGTGCCCAAGAAATGTTCGGCCGCGGCACTGATGCCCGAACCTGTAGCGACGATCTCTCGACGCCACCACAGCGCCTCGGTCGTGCGGTCAACTTCGAGGTGCCACGTTCGACTCGGCGCGAGCTCAGCTCGCGCAGCGTGATCTGGCCGATCGCCTGCTAACCGGCAACGAGGGCCGGCAGACGGGTCACTGCAGCGCGCATAGCCGACGGATCGCTAGTGGGGAAGCACACGCCAGGATCCTGGTCGTCTGTGTAGACCCGCACCATCGCGCCGTCGAGCAGGACCTGGATCCTCCAGAACCGACCGTCCTCGGTCGCAGGCACGACTACCTCACACATCGGTGCGGCCAAGAGGCCAGGAAACAGCCCGCCCTCGCCGCGCCGGATCAATGCCAATAGAGCGCCCGCGTCTGCAGTTGTGGCGATGCGGCGGGGCCAACTTACGTAGGGAAGCGCACCAAGCGAAGAGCTGGGTAGCGCTTCGATGTCGAATAACAGCGGCCAGGCGTTGCCGCTGATCGCGGGCCCTGTGACGTCAGTCGTCCGACTCATCTCGCCGCTCGGGATCAGCAGGTGTTCAGCAGAAAAGCCCGTGGGCTCATAGTGAGCGGCATAGATCATCGTGCGTGTGCCGTAGAATTCGACGCCGGCAACCTCCGCGAGCACAGTGATCGTCGAGCGCGCCCTGCGGGTACGCGCCGTTTCGCAGCCGAGTAGGCGAACCGCGCCGATGCCAAGGCGTCGGAATACGTCGTGATCGGCGAGCCCGCGAAAGAACGAGGTCACGGCACCAGTTTCGGCATCGATCCTCCAATCGCCGAGCTCGAGCAGCGCGTCCGGCCCGGAGTGCCCGATTAGATCCAACGTACTTGTGGCCGGCGGGACCGTAACCGCGGCCAGCAGCTGGCCGAGCAAATCCTCGAGCTCACCTCGTCCGTCGACCTCGAGGCAGCTGTCGAGCGCTCCGTGAATGCGTGATAATTCGAGATCGCGCTTGCGCGCGATCACCGAGATCCGGCGGATGGTCGTCTGCGGGGCCATAACTAATCCTCTTCGCTGGGCTGGAAGTAATGATCGTGGCCGGTGATCGGTGGTTTCTTCGGCCCCGCCAGCACCAACAACCGAATCGTTTGAACGTCGAGAAACAGCGCGCCCTTGTCGCCGGTGTTCGCGACCGTCGTGAAACCGTTCGCGACCGGATCGGCGACCGCGCTTAGATCGAGCCACCACGTGCCGGCGGGCAGCTGGCCTGGCACGAGCGACGTACCCGCGTTCCACACCGATACCAACCGCAACGAGCCCTGCGCGCCGGAGATCTCGGCGTAGAACCCGGCGAACCGGCGGTCGGCGTCCCAGTCGAGCACCGACGTCAGCTCGTAGTCGCGACACTGATCCTGCGGCGTCAGTCGCGGCGGCTGGGCGATGCCACGCGCCGGCAGGTTCTTCCAATAGTTCTGCTCGAGCCAGCACGCGCCGATCATGATGCCGCCCGGGAACAGCGGGCCGATCTTTGTCAGCCCGCCGTTGACCGGCGAGTCGTCGACTTGGATCGCCGCCTGCGTGATCGTTCCGTTGCGCACGCCTTGCGGGCACAGCGCGAGATCGACCGGCACTTGCTGCGCGGGCGCGAACCCGAGCGTACCCGGATCGGCTGGCCACCACGCGCACGCGGTCGCGCTCGAGAACGATCCGACGTACGCGCCGAAACCATAGAACACGGTGCGAGTCATGAGCCTCCACGAGTTGGTGAGTCTTTACGTCCGCTACCGGCCCCGTCGTCATCGCTGCGCCGAATCTCGAGGTCGTTGATCAGGTTGTAGACATGCGAGCGTGCGAGATCGAGCTCGCGCGCTGTCTCGGACACGTTCCAGTCGTTCGACTCGAGCGCCTGCAGCAAGTGTCGGCGCTGAAACTGGCGAGTCGCATCTTGCAGCGTCACCGCCTCGTTCGCGTCGCTCGCGGTCTTCGGGAAGATGTGGAAGTCGTGCAGCGTCGACGCCCGTTCGCCGCTCGCGCGAATCGCCGCGGCTTCGATCGCGTGGCCGAGCTGGCGCATGTGACCGGGCCACAGCGCTTCGCGGCACGCAGCGCGCGCACCACGCGACACGGTCAGCAACGTCAGCTTGTGGCGCTTGCAGGCGTCGGCGCAGAAGTGCTCGACCAGCGCGGGGATGTCTTCGCGCCGCTGATCGAGCCCGGGCACTTCGACCGGCACGACGTGCATCCGGTAGTAGAGGTCTTCGCGAAACTGCTTCGCCGCGACACGCTGTTCGAGGTTCGCATTCGTCGCGCTGATGATCCGCACGTTCGCGCGCAACGCCGTTGCGCTGCCGAGCGGGTGGTACTCGCGGGTCGCGAGCAGCTGGAGCAACTTCGCCTGCGCGCCAGCCGACAGCTCGGCGATCTCGTCGAGGAACAGCGTGCCGCCTTCGGCTGCGGCGACCTTGCCAGCGACCTTGCGCGTAGCGGTCGAGTGCGCGCCGCGTTCGGCGCCGAACAGCTCGCTCTCGATCAACGTCTCCGGAATCGCCGCGCAGTTGAGCTCGACGAATGGCGCGGTCGCCCGCGGACTGTTGCTTGCGATCGCTCTGGCTAACATCGATTTGCCACTTCCGGACGGGCCCGTGATCAGCACGTTCACGTCTAGCGGAGCGACATGCGATGCCGTTTGCAGGAGCTGCGCCAACGCGCGCGACCGCCCGATCATCTCGTCGCACCGCATCCGACTCCGGACCTCGCGCGTGAAGTCGTAGCGCTCGGGATCGGACGTCCTCACGAGCCGATCGGCGAGCGGCGCTAGTTGGCGCGCGAACAACTCCGCGCGTTCGGCGTCGGTGGGGCTGAACGGGCCGGGCTTCGCGCGGGCCTGCAAGTAGATGACGCCGATCGGCGGGACACCTACCGGTGCACACAGCACCGCCTGGATCTCGTGCTGACGCACGCTGCCGAGATCGGCAAACCGCTCGTCGCGCTGCGCCGACGGCGTCTCGATCGTTCTTCCTTCGGAGATCGCTCGCTGAATGATGCCGCGAGAGATCGACGCCCGGATCGTCTCGCGATCGCTATCCGAGCAATGAAAGCCTTTCCAGTAGCGCGGTTCGGTCGAATCGTCGTCGTAGAGCTCGAGGTAACCCGTCTGTGCCCCCGTAACATCTGCGATCAACGCGAGCGCCTGGTCGAGCAAAGGCTCGATTTCGCGTTGCCCCCCGAGGTCGAGCAACCGGCGATAGAAGTCGCGCTCGCTTCTCAGATCATCCTCGCGTGACGACATTTGCCGGCACGATAGACAATCTGCGCGAACGCACCAAGCAACACGCGCTGGCCACGCTCGACAACACGCCGCTCACCCGTCGCACCTCGACTGTCCACTGTGGTGGACAGTTCGAGGTCTAGCGTGTCCTGTAAATTGGACACCTTGCTGGCCTAAAATGCGACAGCGGCCCCAGGTACGGTGACGGTTGCGACTCAGCGCGCCCAGTTGTCGATGGTCAGCCCCGCCACTCGCCGAAACTCGCGCTCGTTATTCGTGACCAACGCCGTTGAGGCCCGTTATCCCGCGGCACCATTCGGAGGTCCCGCGATGGTGCGGCGGGCCTGAGCGACCAACGCCGCGCGCAGCTGTGCCTGCAAGACCGGATGCTCGTCGAGATGCGCCAAGGCTTTCTCGCGGCCTTGACCGATCTTCTCGCCGCCGTACGAGTACCAGGTGCCCGACTTCTCCATCAGACCGAGCTTCTCGGCGGTGTCGACGAGCTCGCCGAGCTTGTTGACGCCGGTGCCGTAGAGGATCTCGAACTCCGCTTCGCGGAACGGCGGTGCGACCTTGTTCTTCACAACCTTGACCTTCACCTCGCTGCCGATCGTCTCCTCGCCGCGCTTGATCGCCTTCTTGCGGCGGATGTCGAGCCGGACCGAGCAGTAGAACTTCAGCGCGTTGCCGCCGGTCGTGGTCTCGGGATTGCCGTAGACGATGCCGATCTTCTGGCGCAACTGGTTGATGAAGATCACCGCGGTCTTCGTTTTCGAGATCACTGCGGTTAGCTTGCGCAATGCTTGGCTCATCAGCCGGGCTTGCAAGCCCATGTGCGCGTCGCCCATGTCGCCTTCGATCTCCGCACGCGGCGTCAGCGCGGCGACCGAATCCACGACGATCAGATCGATCGCGCCGGTGCGGACGAGCGTGTCGGCGATCTCGAGCGCCTGTTCGCCGCAGTCGGGTTGACTGACGAGCAGGTCTTCGAGATCGATGCCGAGCCGGCGTGCATACTCGGTGTCGAGCGCGTGCTCGGCGTCGATGAACGCGCAGACGCCACCCGCGCGCTGCGCCTCCGCGATCGCGTGCAGCGATAACGTGGTCTTGCCGGATGACTCGGGCCCGTAGATCTCGATGATCCGACCGCGCGGCAAGCCGCCGCAGCCGAGCGCAACATCGAGGGCGATCGAGCCCGTCGGGATCACGTCGACCGCCTGCACTTCGCTGCCGTCAAGCCGCATGATCGAGCCGGAACCGAACTGCTTGTGAATCGCGCGGATCGCCTCGGCGATCGATTTGTCTTTCTTGTCGTCCGACATGCAAACCTCCGCGGTCGGCAATTCCACAACGCGTGCCGGCCGCAACCGCGCGGAATTTCTACGCAGGCGTGTCCGGTGCGGCCGAATCTGTCCGGCTGCCGGACAAACCCGGACGGCGTAAGTCGTCTACCATCGCGTCGTGCCTGATCCGATCGAGCAATTCCAAGCGCAGCTCACCGCGCTCCGCGCCTCCACCGTGCCCGCGCAGACCTGGACGCTCGCCCAAGCGATCGCGCACTGCGCGCAATCCGTCGAGTGCTCGCTCGCCGGCTACCCCAGGCTGCGGTCCGGGCTCTTCCGCGCGACGATCGGACCGCTGGTCAAGCGCAAGTTCATCCGCGCTGATCGCATGAGCCACGATGTCACCGCCGCGATCGCCGGCGCGACTGCGATTCCCGCCACGGTCACGCTCGCCGACGCGTGCGATCGAGCGAGCGCCGCACTCGCCGCGTTCACCGCGTTCGACGGCGAGCTCGCGCCGCACCTCGCCTACGGCCGGTGCACGAAGGCCGAGTATGCGCAGCTGCACTGGCTGCACTTCGCCGATCATCTGCGGTCGTTTGGCCTGGCGTGATCGGCATCATCGGCGCGATGGCCGAGGAGCTCGCGGCAGTCACCGCGTTGGTCGATGCGCACGAAGTCATCGAGCTCGGCGGCCGGCGTTATCACCGCGGCCGCGACGCGGTGTGCGTCGTGAGTCGGATCGGCAAGGTCGCCGCAGCGACGACGACCGCGATCCTGATCGAGCGGTTCGCGCCACGCGCGATCGTGATGACCGGGGTCGCGGGCGCGGTCGATCCGCGCCTCGCGATCGGAGACGTCGTGGTGGCCGATCAGCTGATCCAGCACGACCTCGACGCGCGCCCGCTGTTTCCGCGCCACGAGATCCCGCTGCTCGGCACCGCCGTGCTGTCGACCGATCGCGCGCTCTCCGATCAGCTCGCCGCTGCGGTCGCGACGATCGCGCCGCCGTCGTGGTTGCCTGCGCCGCGGTTGTGGCGTGGCCTCGTCGCGAGTGGCGATCAATTCTTCTCGTCGGCCGACGCCACCGATGCGTTGCGCGCGCTGCTGCCGGAGGCTCTCGCGGTCGAAATGGAGGGCGCGGCGGTCGCGCAGGTCTGCCACGAGCACGGCGTGCCGTTCGCGATCGCGCGCGTGATCAGCGACACCGCGAATCACGCCGCGGCGGGCGATTTCACACGGTTCATCACCGACGCGTGCGGTCCGTATGCGCGCGCTCTCGTCGCGGCGGTGCTTACTTCATCGCCACGAACGTCGGCGTGAACGCGACGCCGACCTCGAACGGATAGTCGACCGTCCGGTAGTCGGCCAGCGCGTGCGCCGACGGATAGCCGCGCCGGCATTCGATGCGGAACACGTACGAGCTCGCGTTCGTGAACTGCGCGGTGTCGACCACGATCGACGCCGGGAAATCGAGCACCTGGTAACGCCGCATCGGGGTCAGCGTGCCGCCCGCGTTCATCTCGAGGGTGGCGACGCAGTCATCGGTGCGCGCCGTCGGGATCGAAGTTACGTTTTCGAGGCCGAACGCCAACGTGACCGTCGGATTGCTGACCGGCAGCATGCCGCCGTCGAAGAACTGCGCGCCGTCGATCGTCGGATTGACCGGGAGCTGCACGTCGAACAACAACTTGGTGTTGACGTTCGGGACCGCGAGCGCGGCCTCTTCGAAGCCGCTGTACTCCATCACGCCGAGCTCGGTCTTGCGCAGAGCCACCGATCCGATCACGGCCGTCGGCAGTGGGACCGGCGCGGTGGTGGTGAACGGGTTGACGAACGTGACCGGAGAGTCCTCGGTCGTCAGGCTCGCGAGCTCGATCTCGACCGAGCCATCTAGACCGCCGTTCGCCGACGGCTCGGTGAACGCCGGCATCGCCGCACTCGCGAGCCCGCCGAACGACCCGGCGAGGTAATGGACCGACGAGTCCGACTCGACCGCATCGTTGTTCAAACGCAATCCGGTGATGGTCGCTTGCGGGTCCCACATCACCATCGTCACCGGCGCGGTGGTCCACGTCGACGGGCCGGTCGCCATCACGCCGCTCTGCAGCTGGTCGATCTGCTCCCACGCGAACGCGGTCGCGGGCGAACCGGTACCCGTGGCGCCGCGGATGTACAGCAGCTCGGAGTCGCCGGCCGCGCTCGTCAGATCGGCGAGCGGGCCGCCCATCGCCGTCGCCATAGTCGAATACGCCCAGTCGGCGGTTCCGGCCAACGTGTAGGCCGCCGGGCCGGTCGCCCAGCCGCCGGTGCTGGCGGCGTATGCATCGCCGTTGGGATTGACCGGCGCGCCGGCTGGAGCGAAGTGGACGTCGGAGCTCGGCGGGACCGTCCCGCGATCGACCGGTCCCCACAATGGCACCGTGAGGTGCGCACTGCTGCGCGACCATTGGATCTCGGTCGGGATATCGCCCGAAAATTGGTAGACGATGCGGTATGGCTGTCCCGCGAGCGAGAACGGGACTTGGAACGAGCCGTCTGCGGCGTAGGTCGCGGCGGTCAGCGCGCCGGTCAGCGCACCGATCTCGATCGTCGGCGCTGGGCTGATCGCGGCGTCCGCCGAAATCACGTCGCTCGCCGCCGAGCCGCCGGGCGTGACGAGCTGGAGCTGGGTCAGGAACAGCGTGCCGAGCGGAACGTCGGGGTTGATCCCGTCGATTCCAGGCGGAGCATCTGCGAGCTTGGTGCCGTTGATCCCGAAGATCTGGTTGCAGCCGCAGGTGCTCGCGATCGCGGCCACGAGCATCAGCCTCATTTCGGAGATCCTCGCACGGCCGGCGTCACTTCCGCCATTCTGCAGCGAGGGCGCAACCCGGCATGCCGAGCCGTTTGGCCTCGCCGTCGAGCGCATCCGCCTTCGCGGTGCCCACCAGCGGCTGGATCTTGACCAGGAAGTCGTGCGACTCGGGCGTCTTCAGGTGTGGGCCGAGCCACATCGCGATCAGCGCGGCGCGCGCACTCGGCTCTTGCTGGTCCGCGCCCGACAGCCGGAGGACGTCGCACAAGGCGGCGATGTCGTCGCGATAGGCCTGGGTCGTCGGCTGCGCACCGCTGCCGCTACCGGGACCGCCGCTGCCGCTGCCGCTGCCGCTAGCTCCGCGCTGGCAGGCCGCGGCGACCACGAGGAGGCACGCGAGGCGAGTCATGGCGAACACTCTGCACCCTCGCGATCGTTGCGTCCATGCCTTCCGGGCGCGACGAAGATATGGCTAGATTTGGCCCATGGCATACGTCGTTGCTGACCCGTGTGTGAAGTGCAAGTACACCGACTGCGTCGCGGTGTGCCCGGTCGATTGTTTCTACGAAGGTAAGAACTCGCTCGCGATCAACCCCGATGAATGCATCGATTGCGGAGCGTGCGAGCCCGAGTGCCCGACCACCGCGATCTTCGAAGAGAGCGAGCTGCCCGCGAAGTGGAATGTCTACAAAGACATCAACGCGCTGGTCTCCGGCGCGAAGAAGTCGAGCGACATCGACAGCGCGTCGTGGCCCGATCATCTCAAGACCTCGGCCGCGACCGCCGAGACCTGGCCAAACATCACCGAGCAGAAGCCGGCGCTGCCGGGTGCCGATGACGCGGCCAAAGAGGAGAGCAAGATCGCCGCGCTGACGCTCGAGGGCGGCGCGAAGTAGTCAGTACGTTCCCGGCCACGCTTGGACGGGAAACCCAGCGGGCGCGGCAGGCGGTTGCAGCACCGCACAGCTGCGACCTGCGAGCGTCGGATCGAACGGCGTGAACGCGATCGGCAGGCTCGCGGGCAAGTCGAAGCTCGGGCTCTCGGCGGTGCCGAACGTCAACGCGAACGACGCCGACGACGGGCTCGCATCCTCACCGAGCGCTTGCCACTGCGCGAACGTCAGCGGCGGGCCCGGCATCCCTTGCGTCTTGCGCCCGGCGAGCTTCTCGCTCGAGCTCACCGCCAGGAACTCGGGCGTCCCGCCGGCCTCGACATAGAGGTTGTCGGACATCGCGAAGCAACTCGACGGCGAACCGAGTGGACACGTG
>CAZDGY010000057.1:0-14740 GCA_964504685.1 uncultured Kofleriaceae bacterium
GTAGAAGATCACGCGACTCTGCCGGCCGGCGGCGGCATCGGCGGCGACGCGCTCGCCGAGCTTCGTGATCCGATCGCGCACCAGATCGGGGGTCGGATGAACGACGACGTCGATCGCGGCAGGCGTCACACCGCCGAGCTCGCCGAGCACGGTCGCGACGTTGCGGGCATCATCTTCGGCGAAGCGCAGATCGGCTTGGCCAGGGCCGCCGGCGTTGGAGCCGACGATCAGCGCGTAGGTCGCGACCGGGTCATCGGCGCGTGCTACCGCAGGTGCGGCGACGAGCGCGAGGGCGACGAGGGGGACAAGGGGGCGGATCATGACGGCCTTTCGCCCCTATGACACGTCATCGGCCTGCCGTGGGAACCGAAAAATGACGGCAGTTACGGGAAGTGGCGATGTTACACGCCGATAACGCGACTAGTCGTCGTCGGGGAGATGGACCGCGCGCTTGAGCGAGCCCTTGCCGAACTTCGCGGCGACCTTGTCGATCGTCTCGCCGAGCCGTTCGCCTTTCGCGCGCGCGGCTTCGTCGAAACCGAGCTGGCGCGGGGCATCTCGGGGCACGAGATCAGTCGTCGAAATCCCGCACAGCCGGACGCGGTGTCCGCGGGCCGGCTCGATCGGCACCTTGGCGAGCAACTCGATCGCGGTGCGGGAGAGCACGCCGCCGTCGCTCGTCGGCGCGTCGAGCGTCATCCGTCGGGTGATCTGTTTGAAGCCGAGCCGGTTGTTCGGATCGCGCTCGTCGTACTTGATGATCAACACGACGACGCGCGCGCGCAGCTCGGAGTCGCGCAGCCGCACCGCGACGCGATCGGCTTGGTCGAGCAACAGCACCGCGAGCTCGCCCTTGTCGTCGATGTCCTCGTCGAACGTTTCTTGGTGACCGATCGAGACTTGGTCGCGCTCGGACACCACGCTCCGCGGATCGTCGCCGCGGGCGAGCGCCGCGAGATGTTGTCCGGTCACCGACCCGAGCCGACCGATCAGCGCGGCTTCGGGGTAGCGCGCGACGTCGCGGATCGTCGACAGCCCCATCGTCGACAGGATCTCTCGCGTGGCGTCGCCAACGCCCCACAGCCGCGTCACCGGGAGCGCGTGAAGAAACTCGAGCAGTTGATCGGCCGGCACGATGCGCAAGCCATCGGGCTTGTCGATATCCGATGCGATCTTCGCCGCGAACTTGATCGGCGCGACCCCGACCGAAGCGACAAGCTCGAGCTCCGCGCGCACCCGCTGCTTGATCGCACGGCCGATCGTCGCGCCATCGCCGAGCAAGCGCTCGCTGCCGGTGACGTCGAGAAACGCTTCGTCGAGCGATAATCCTTCGACCTCGGGTGAGAAGTCGCCGAGGATCTTGAAGAACGTGCGCGACGCATCGACATAGCGATCCATGCGGTGACGCACGACGATCGCGCGTGGGCACCGGCGCAGCGCCTCGGCCATCGGCATCGCGCTCTTGATCCCGAACTTGCGCGCTTCGTACGAGCACGACGCGACCACGCCGCGGCGCGCCGAGCCGCCGACCAACACCGGCTTGCCGCGCAAGCTCGGATCATCCCGCTGCTCGACCGCCGCGTAAAACGCATCGAGATCGACGTGCAGGATCGTACGCACGAAAACAGTGTAGCTCGCAGGTCAGAAAGCGTTGAGCTTCGTCGTCGCGCACAGGATCGCGCCGACCACACCGACCAGCAGCAGGCTCCATGCCCATTGCGGCACCGGCGTGATCTTGCCCTGGCTGAACTTCTTGATCTTCGATCGCACCATCCCGTGCACCGGCAAGATCGCGAGGACCACCAGCGCGAGCTTGACGTGGAGCCACGGGGGATTGGTCTCGGTGACCTTGAACAGATTCAACGGCGACACCGCCATTGCGATCCCGAAGCCGATCGCAGCCGCGGCGGCGAGATCCATCGACATCGCCAGAGACCGTTCCATCAGCGTGAGCTTGTCGAGCACGTCCTTCGGCGCGTGGGCATGAACGCGCAGTAGCCAATACACGGCGAACAGCGCGCCAAGCCACAAAACGACGCCGGTGAGGTGCCCTGCAAGTAGCCATTCACGCGTGTGGTCCATGTGGCTCTTGTAACACCTCACCCCACGTCGCGCGGGGCAGATCTCGTGGGTATGATGGCTGCGTTCGAGTGGCGCGGGTCCTCAAGCTGTTCTTTCACGACGCTTGCTTCGACGGCACGACTTCCGCCGCGTTGTTCGCGGCGTTTTATCGCGACGTCATCGCTTCGGACGTCGTGGTCAAGCCGATCGGAATGGTCCATCGCGACGGCGATCCGTTCGATGGCGTGCCGCTCGATGCCGACGATCACGCGTGCGTCGACTTCCGGTTCTGCGCCGACCCGAAGATGCGGTGGTGGTTCGATCACCATCCGACCGCGTTTCAACCGCCCGCGTTGCGCGAGGTGTTCGACCGCGTCCACGCGCCGACTTGGTTCTTCGATCCGACCGCGCCGTCGTGTGCGGGGCTGATCGCGCGCCGGCTCGCCACCGGTTGGGATTGGCAACCGCCGCCGCACTTGGTCGACGCGGTGACGTGGGCCGACAAGATCGATGCGGCGAAGTTCGGCTCGGCCGAGGAGGCAGTCGCGTTGCAGCAACCCGCGCAGCGGCTCGCCGCGTGGCTCGCGCACGGCAGGACGCCGGTCGACACCGCGCAGTACGTCGAGTGGCTGTCGCGCGCATCGCTCGCCGAGCTCGCGGCACGGCCGGATATCGCGGCGCAGCTCGCTACCGTCGAGGCCGAACGCGCGCAGGAGCTGGCCGAGGTCAAGCAGATCGGTGTCTGGCACGACGACGTCATCGTGTTCGACCGGTTCGACGACATCGGTGCGCGCAGCCCGGGATTCTTGGGCTACCTGCTGTATCCGACGTGTCGCTACGCGGTGTCCGGCACCTCGACTGACACGACGATCAAGATCTCGGTCGGCGTCAACCCGTGGACGTCGAAGCCGCGACGCCATGATATCGGCGCGATGTGCGCGCGGTACGGCGGCGGCGGTCACGCGGTGGTCGGCGGAGTGACGCTGCGGCGTGACGAGATGGATCGAGCGCGCAAGACGCTCGACGGCTTGGTCGCCGAGCTCGTCGCCGAGTAGCAGCGATCTCGTGAGCGGCGAGCTAGCGCTTTTTCTTCTTCCGCTTCTCTTTCGACTTCGCCGCTGCTTTGCGCGGGTGCTTCTTCGCATCCAGAAGGTCGAGCCGATCGCGCAGAGCGGTTGAGGCCGCGCGTAGCTCGCCGACCTCGTCGCGCAGTCGCTTGACGTCATCCGCGAGCGGCGAGCCCTCGCCGAGATCTCGGATCACCTCTCGGCCTCGACGACGCAGCCGGCCGTCGAGCTCGCGATCGATCATCCGCGTGATCGCGGGAATCGCGCTCGGATCGCCGAGCTGCACGAGTGCCTCGACCGCCGCGGCCTGAACGCGGAAGTCTTTGTCGGCTAGCAGGTGCTCGAGCCGCTCGCGGACGTCGCGCGCTTCGCGATCACGGCGGCCGTGCAGCAGGATCGCCAACGCGGTCGCGGCCGCACGCCGCCCCTGCGTGGGTCGACCCCAGCGGGTCGCTTCGACGAGCAGGCCGATCGCGCTGTCGTCGCGCGCTTCGGCGAGCCCGCGATACGCGTGCTGGCGGATCACGTCGGTGAACGAGTCGCGGGTCGCCGCGTTGCGCAACAGCTCGCCCGCGCGCGGTGACCGGGTCCGGCCGAGCGCGAGACAGGCCTCGGCCTCGACGAAGTAGCTTGCATCGCCGCGCTGCACGACCTGGGCGAGCGCATCGCCGGCGCCGACGTCGTGCGTAAACTCGCCGAGCGCGCGCACGATCGCGCGACGCGCCCGCGGATGGAGCTCGGCATCGATCCTCTTGATCAATCGATCGCGAGCAGTCGGCGTCCGCAACCGTCCGAACCCAGCGGCGGCGGCTCCGCGCACCGCCCAGAACGAGTCGCGCTCGAGGGCGAGACCGAGCGCGTGCTCTGCGGCCGGTCCGCCGCGCTTCGCGAGCGCGTTCGCTGCGGCGATCCGATCGGTCGCGAGCGTCGCGCCGGCGAGCTCGGCGATCCACAGCGGCTCGGGCTTCTCGATCTTGCGCTGCGCGAGCACGATTCGGCCCGGGTCGAAGATCGCGTGGGTCGGCTCCGCCGCCAGCGGAATGCGGAACGTCTGGTTGAGCTCGGTCAGCTCGATCGGAACGTCGATATCGCGATCGCCGACGCGGAACCGCATCCGGGTCGGCACGCGGAACAGCGGCGTCGTGCGCTCGACTTTCTGTTTCTGCTCGATCGCGATCTGCGCGAGGTTGTGCTCGCTGTCCCAGCTGATCGAGATCTCGAGCTCGGGGTGGCCCGCGCCGTCGATCACCCATTGGCTAAAGAACCAATCGAGGACCTTGCCGGTCGCGTCTTCGACCGCGCGTGCGAGGTCGCGCGACTCGACGAGGCCGTGGCGATGCTTGGTCAGGTAGTGCGCGAGCGTCTTGCCGAACGCCTCCTCACCGAGCAGGTCGCGCAGCATGTGCAGCACGCGCCCACCCTTCTCGTAGAGATGGTGGTCGAAGATGTCGATCGGCTCGTCGAACAGCTTCGTCGCGATCGTGCGGCGGTAGCGCGCGGAGTCCTCGCCGAAGTACGAGCTCGCCCAATCTTCGAGCTCGAGGTCAGCGGCGTCGCGACCTTCATGATGCTCGCGCCACATGTATTCGCCGTAGGTCGCGAAGCCTTCATTGAGCCAGCCCTCGCCCCAGTCGCGGCACGTGACGAGATCGCCGAACCATTGATGGGTCAGCTCGTGCGCGACGAGCGCATCGACGTCGTAGTCGAGCGCGGCGCGTTCGTCGAGCAATACGCTATCAGTGATCGTCGTCGCGCTCGTGTTCTCCATCCCGCCGAAGATGAAGTCGCCGACGAAGACTTGAGCGTATTGCGGATACGGGAACGGCACGCCGAACTTCTTCGAGAACAGCTCGATCATCTGCGGCGTGCGCTTGAGCGTGCGCTCGGCGGCGGCTTCGCGACCTCGTGCGCAGTAGTACACGACCGGGACATGGCGCCACGCGGCCTCGACCGTCGCGAAGTCACCGACCGCGAGCGTGATCAAATAGCAGCTGTGCGGAATGTCGAGCCGCCAGTGCAGCGTGCGTTTGCCGCCGACCGTGCGATCGGCGACGAGCACGCCATTCGACAACGCGAACATCGGCGCGGGCACGGTGACCGTGACCTCGCTGGTCGCCTTCTCGTGGGGCGAGTCGAAGCAGGGGAACCAGTAGCGGCTATCTTCGTCTTGGCCTTGCGTCCAGATCTGCGGCGGTTTGTTCGGGTAGCCGTCGTCTGGTGCGATGAAGTAGATCCCGCGCCGCGGCGAGCCGTGATACGCGATCGCGAACGTCAGCGCCGCGCCGGCTGCGACCGCGACGCCGAGCTCGATCTGTAGCTTCTTGCCATCGTGGCGAAACCGCGCAGTTGCGCCGTTGACGCTCACCTTGTCGATGGCAAGCTCCACCGCGTCGAGCTCGACAACTCGGGTGCCTGCGGCGAGCACGACGCCGCGCAGGGTGACCGTCCCGGCGATCGATCGCGCGGTTGGGTCGAGCTCGATCTCCAGCGCGATGTGCTGAATGTCGACGACGCGGTCGCGCGCGAAGCGCGGGCGGGTGCCAGGGAACGCGAACTCACGATTCATCGAGCGGGTGTTATATAATGATGGGAATGCGCCGTGGGGCTGTGACCGTGCTCGTCGGCGTCATCGCGAGCGGGGGGTGCGAGCGCGTCTTCGACGTCGCCTCGCGCGAGTTCGCGGATGCGCCGGGCACGTCGCCAGGGGCGGGCATCCATCTCATCCAGACCACGAGCCACGCGTGGCAACACAACGAGACGCCGACCCCGATCGCGTTCGACAACGACGTGCAGCAAGGCGATCTCGTCGTCGCGATGGTCGCGAATTTTGCGAGCACGACGACCGCTGTCACGGACGGCATCGACGACTACCAACCGTCGGCGATGGAGACCACGACGGCCGGCGGCACCGTGATGCTGTACTACGCGGTCGCGAAGGAGACTGGCCACCTGATCGTGACCGTCGCCGCCGTGAGCACCGACATGAGCAACGAGGAGACCTCGCTCATCCTCCACGATTATCGCGGCGCTGCGGCGAAGCCGTTCGACAGCGCGACGCAAACGTTCGGCACGGGCCTAAACACCCCGAACGAGATCACCGTCGGCCCGTTGATTGCCGCCGCCGACAACGAGCTGATGGTCGTGGCACTCGCACACGACGCCTTCGTCACCGAAGTGGCCGAGCAGCCGTTCCAGATCGAGGTGATCGCCGTCGACAACAACCAGATGAACATGCCGCTCGCCAGCGCGGATGCGATCGTCCCGGCCGGGGCAACCGAGGCGACGTTGACCATGACCGACAGGTCGGGGTGGGCGGCGGTGATGGTCGCGTTCAAGCCGCAGTGAGCCCAGGCTCCGTCTCGCGGTAACGCTCATCTCCGCGGTGTTATAGTGGTGAGGATGCGCGGAATTCACACCACCGTGACTTGGAGGATCAGCTCAGCGTGGCTAGCGACTTCGCGATGCGAGCGACGCCATCCTTGATGTTCGCCATGCTGCACGCGTACGACAGCCGGACGTAGCCCGGCGCGCCGAACCCCGAGCCGGGCACGACCGCGACCTTGCCGGCATCGAGCAGCCAGTCGCACAACTCGACATCGGTCGATAGTTTCTTCCCATCGGGCGAGCTCTTGCCGATGAAGCTCGACAGATCCGGGAACGCGTAGAACGCACCTTTCGGCTCGCGGCACGACACACCCGGAATCGCGCGCAGCAGCTTCACCATCTCGATCCGCCGCTCGTCGAATGCTCGCCGCATCACCTCGACGCAGTCTTGCGGACCGGTGAGCGCGGCGAGCGTCGCGATCTGCGCGATGTGTGCTGGGTTCGACGTCGACTGGCCCTGGATCTTGCTCATCGCCTTGACGATCGGCGACAGCGCCGCGGTCACCGCGGTGTAGCCGATGCGCCAACCCGTCATCGCGTAGGTCTTCGACGCACCGTCGATCAGGATCGTGCGATCGGCGAGCGCGGGCGAGATCGCCGCGATCGATACGTACTCCGCGCCGGCGTAGACCAGCTGGCGATAGATGTCGTCGGAGATGACGAGCAAGTTCTTCTGGACGACGACCTCGGCGAGCGCCTCGATCTGCGCGCGGGTGTAGACCGCACCGGTCGGGTTCGACGGGTTATTGAGCACGATCGCGCGGGTCTTCGCCGTGCACGCAGCTGCGACTTGCTGCGCGGTCACCGCGAAGTCGTCGGCTGGCAGCGTCGGGATGATGACCGGCTTGCCGCCGGCCAGCATGATCATATCGGGATAGCTGACCCAGTACGGCGCCGGCACGATGACCTCGTCGCCCGGATCGAGTAGCGCCATCATCAAGTTGAACAGCGAATGCTTTGCGCCGCACGACACGAGTACGTCGGCCGGGTCGATCTTCGCGTTGTGGACGCGCGCCATCTCCGTGGCGATCGCCTTGCGCAGCGCCGCGATCCCGGCGACCTCGGTGTACTTGCCGACGCCTTTGCCGAGCGAGTCACGCGCCGCGTCCTTGATGTGGTCGGGCGTATCGAAGTCGGGCTCGCCCGCGCCAAAGCTGACAACATCGACGCCATCGGCCTTGAGCCGAGCGGCTTTCGCGGTGACCGCGAGGGTGATCGACGGCTTGATCGGATCGAGGCGAGACGCGATCTTGACGGACTGACTCATGGCTTCCTCTGGTACTTGGCTGCGAGCGCGGTGACGACGGATGGCGGCACGAGGCCGTTGACGTCGCCGCCGAGGCTGGCGACCTCCTTGACGAGCGACGAGCTGACGTAGTGGTTGCGCTCGTCGGTCATGAAGAACACGGTGTCGACCCCGGGTGCGAGCCGGCGGTTCATGTGCGCGAACTGGAACTCGTACTCGAAGTCGGCGAGCGCGCGCAGGCCGCGGACGATGACCGTCGCACCGCGACTGCGGCAGAAGTCGACGAGCAGGCCGTCGAACACCGCGAAGTCGAGCCGGCCGGCGTGATGGGGCAACGCCTCGCGGATGAACGCGATCCGCTCGTCCGGCGTGAACAGCGGGTGCTTGCGCTGGTTCGGCGCGATCGTGACGATCACGTTCGTGAACAGCGCGAGCGCTCGCTCGAGTACGTCGAGGTGGCCGTTCGTGATCGGATCGAACGTACCGGGATAAACGGCTACCGAAGTGGATTGCGTCATGTCGGCACGCGGTAGAACGAGACCAGAGTGTCGCCGTAGCGACGTTGATCCGTTCGTAGCAGACTTCGCAGCTCGTCGGGAGGCGCGTTGCGTCGATCGTGCTCGATGACGATCGCGGCGCCGGGGGCGAGCTGCGCCGCCGGCAAGGCGGACACCGCGCGGACTGCGAGATCGGACCGATAAGGAGGGTCGACGATGACGAGCCGCCACGGCGCCGGGGGAGCATGCCGGCCGGCCAGCGAGACCGCGTCGCCCGCGAGCACGGTCGCGCGGCGGTCCAGGCCGAGCTCGCGCAGGTTCTCGCGGACTACGGCGAGCTGCGGCTTGCCGGTGTCGATGAAGGTGGCATGCGCGGCGCCGCGCGACAGCGCTTCGATCCCCATCGCACCCGAGCCTGCGAACAGATCCAGCACGTGCGCCCCCGCCAGCTCGAGCCCGGCGTGCTCGAGGATCTGGAAGATCGCCTCTCGGACTTTCTCCGAGGTCGGGCGGGTCGAGGCCCCGCGCGGCGCGCGAAGCACGCGTCCGCCAAGGTCGCCGCCGATCACGCGCATCGCGGCACAGCTTGCCACGTGCCGGGACCGCATCGGCGGGCTCGCCGCGGCTCAACTGTCACTCTGGCGCTCGTTTCGACCGGCGAACGGCTGCCGGCGACGGATCAGTCGATTGTTTTGTCCCAGCGGCAGTCCTGTTCTACGATAACCGCGGGATGTCTTCGGCTGGGAACCTGGCGGCTTGGCTGCTCGATGGTGCGCTCGCGAACGGCGCCGGCAGTCGTATCGTTTTGCGCGAGGGCAACCGGGCGTGGACGCGGGACGAGCTGGCGGCGATGGTCGGCAAGACCTCGGCGGCGTTGCGCGCGCTCAAGCTCGGACGTGGCGAGCGCGTGTTGATCCTGATGCGCGACACGCTCGAAGCGGCCGCGGCGATCCTCGGGACGATTCACGCCGGCGCGGTCGCGGTGCCGGTGTCCGAGCTATCGACGCCCGATGATGTTCAGGAGTACGTGCTCCATTGCGGTGCGGTGATCGCGATCACCGACCCCCAGCACGAAGCGGTGCTCGACGCGGTCCGCAACGAAACGCCGGATCTGCGCGAAGTGGTTTGCGTGGGTGCGCAGCTCGCGGGCAGCCACGACTTCGCGAAGATCGTCGCCGAGGCACAACCGCAGCCGCACGTTCCAGCCGGCGAGAGCGACGTCGCGCTGCTGTTGTACTCCGCCGGCTCGGGCCCGGGCGAGCTGCGCGCGGTGCCGCACAGCAAACGCACGATCGAGGCGGCGCGCGATTCGTTCGCACACGGCCTGCTGCAACTCGGCGACGGCGATCGGATCCTGTCGGTCGCACGGCTATCGACCGCGTACGGACTCGGCGCCGGGTTGATCCTGCCGCTCGCGGTTCAGGCCGAGTCTCTGCTGTTTCCGGCGCAGCCGCGCTCCGATGCCTTGTTCGAGGCGCTACGCACGTATCAACCGACCGTGCTGTTCGCGACGCCGTCGGTGTACGCGCAGCTCGCCCACGATGCAGAGGAAGACTCGACCGCGCGTCCGCTAGCGACGTTGCGCCACGCCGTCGCCGGCGCCGAAGGCATGCCGGAACGGTTGATTCCGCGGATCCGCAGCGTGCTCGGCACCGAGGTTGTCGTCGGCTACGGGCTCACCGAAATCTTTCAGTTCGCGCTCGCCGGCAAGAGCAACGATCCGGGGGCTCGTCCGGGGGTGTGCGGCAAGCCGCTCGCTGGCGTGCAAGTCCGGCTCGTCGACGAAGACGGCGATCCGGTAGGGGTCGACGAGATCGGCACGCTCGAGCTGCAATGTGGATCGCTGTTCACCGGCTATTGGGGCGGAGGCGATGGCGGCCACGAGCTGCGCGCCGACGGCTGGTTCACGACGCGCGACCGATTCATGATCGATCGCGAGGGCTTCTATCATCACTGCGGTCGAGTCGACGACTTGTTCAAGGTCGGCGGCAAGTGGGTCTCGCCATCCGAAGTCGAGAACGCGCTGACCGCTCACGAAGCGGTGTGGGAGTGCGCGGTGATCGGGACCGCCGACGATGAAGGCTTGGTCAAGCCGCTCGCGTTTGTCGTCACCAACGTCGGCTACGCCAGTGGCGACGAGCTCGCGGCCGAGCTCAAGGACTACGTCAAGCAGAGCTTGTCGCCCTACAAGTATCCACGCTGGATCGAGTTCGTCGACGCGCTACCTCGCGGGCCGGGCGGCAAGCTGCTGCGCTACAAGTTGCGACCGGCCCGGCGCAGACGTCGCGCCGAGACCGGCACGCACGAGCTGTCGTGACCGCCGACGGGGGCGTGACCCCGGAGGCAGCACCGCCGCATGGCGGTGCGGAGTGATCGCCGCCGCGCTAGCGGCTGCCAGTCACGCGCTAGGGGCCGACGCTGATCGCGTGCTCGCGCGCATCGCCGGGCCGATCGGCGACGCCGCGAAGGCGTTGCACCGCCGGCGCGTGGCGAGCGGCGAGCGGGCGACCTGGGCGGCGATCGCGCGCGCGCCGTTACCTCCGGGGTTGCGCGCCATCGACCCATCGTGGATCGAAGCGGCGCTCGCCGGGCTACCAGCACGCGCGCGAGCAGCGCTCGCCGATGGTCGTGGTGATCCGGCCTCGGTATGGCTCGCGCGGTGGGCATGCGCGGAGTTTCCGGCGATGCCCGCGACCATCGAACGCAGCGGGCCGCCGAGGACGATCGCAGAGGCGGTGACGCTACCGGCCGCTGCGCTCGTCGCGTGGTTGCACTCGGTCGGCGCCGATCAGCTCGCGTATGCGTTGGTGATCGCGGGCGAAGGCGCACTCGACAAGCTCGCGCGATCGTCGGCACCGTTGCGAGCGGCGGCGACGCGGATCGGTGAGCCCCCGCGGCGCGAGGCGCTCGGCGTGGCGCGCGCGGTGATCGAGCGCTGTGCGAGCGGGGACATGCTCGAGATCGGTGCGCACGCGATCGCGCCGTACGTCGCCGCGGAGCCGTTCGCAGGGCGTCAGCTCGCGTTGCGCTTGCGGCGCGACCGCGGGCTCGTCATCGCAAAGGCGTTCGCCGCATCGGCAGGCGTGCCGGTCGCAAACTGTCCAACCTGGGCTGCGCTCGCGGCGTTATAATTGGAGGCGATGAAGCCGGGGCGGGTCATCGGGGGTGACGAGCACGATGCTCGCGCACTGGCTGCTCGGATCGTCGATGACGCGCGTGCCGAAGCTCTGCAGCTGCTCGCCGACGCGCGCAGCGACGCCGAGCGCGAGCGTGCCCGTGCCGCCGCCGATGTCGTCGCGACCCGTGGGCCGGCGCGCGCGGAGATCGCGATCGCCGAAGGCCGAGTCGATGACGTCGTCGGCTTGGTCGTGCGCGCGACCGTACCGGGAGTCGCGCTCGGCGAGGTCGTCAAGATCGATCGCCGCGAGGATCAACCGCTGCTCGCCGAGGTCGTCGGGTTTCGCGGCGAACAAGCCGTGCTGCTGCCGCTCGGCGAGCTCGCGGGTGTGGCATCGGCGAGCGCGGTGTGGCGAACCGGCGAGACGCTCGCGTTGCGCGCCGGTGACGATCTACTCGGCCGCGTGCTCGACGGCATCGGCCAGCCGATCGACGGGGGGCCGGCGCTCACCGGCGAGCGCTGGGCCGTCGATCGCAGCGCGCCACCGGCACTCGACCGGCCCGCGATCGCAGCGCCGTTGCCGACCGGCGTGCGCGCGGTCGATGCGATGTTGTCACTCGGGCGCGGCCAGCGCGTCGGCCTGTTCGCTGCCGCCGGCGTTGGCAAGTCAACGCTGCTCGGCCAGATCGCGCGCGGCTCTAACGCCGACGTCATCGTGCTCTGCCAGGTCGGTGAGCGCGGGCGCGAGCTTGCCGAGTTGCTTCGCACCGAGCTCGCACCCGCTCGAGCGCGCGTCGTCGTGGTGTGTGCGACCAGTGATGCACCGCCGCTCGTTCGGTTGCGCGCGGTCCACACCGCGACCGCGATCGCCGAATGGTTCCGCGACCGCCGCGGCGCGCAGGTGTTGCTGCTCGTCGATTCGCTCACGCGGGTCGCGAGAGCGCAGCGCGAAGTCGGGCTATCGGCGGGAGAGCCGCCGGCGCGACACGGCTATCCGCCGAGCGTGTTCGCGCTGCTGCCGCGGCTGATCGAGCGTGCAGGCGCGACCGCAAAGGGTGCGATCACGGCGATCTACACGGTGCTCGTCGCCGGTAACGATCTCGATGAGCCGATCGCGGACGAAGTGCGCAGCCTCGTCGATGGCCACATCGTGCTCGATCGCCGGCTCGCCCAGCGCGGACACTTTCCGCCGATCGATGTCGTCGCGAGCGTGTCTCGGCTGATGATGCGCGTCGCCGATCCGCGCCACGCCGAAGCCGCTGCGCGGTTGCGCGAACAGCTCGCGATCTACGAGGAGCACCGCGATCTTATCACGCTCGGCGCGTACCAGGCCGGCCGCGACGCGAAGGTCGATGCCGCGGTCGCGCGTTATCCCGCGATCGAGCGGTTCTTGCGGCAACGCCGCGACGAGCCTGCCGAGTGGGACGCCGCGATCGCGCAGTTGCTCGAGCTCGCGCGTTAAGTAGCCGCACGTTGCCTGCGAACGCCGGCGGATCGCGACGCTGGAGTTGCTATCGTCAGCGGATGCCACCGTTTGGCAGGATTGGCGTGCTCGTACTGGTTGCGCTCGTCGCGTGCGCGACGGTCGAGCCCAAGGCCGACTCGGGAGACTCGGGAGTCTCCGGCGCGCTGTCTCGTGTCGATCCGAATCACAAGTCCGACGACCATTGGGAGCGCACCGACTCGGGATGCAATTCGGATGACGCTGGGTTCAGCGGCTGTTCTGGCTGCGCCTCACAAAGCGGCGGCGGGTTCAGTCACGGGTGCCTCGGCGCGCGCGGCGGCGGTGGTGGTGGCGGTCACGGGCGCCGTTCCGCCGGGTTGCCATCCGGGGTGTTGCTCGCAGGCGTCGTGGTCGCGATGATCTCTCGGCGACGACGGCCACCGCGTCAACGCTAGTCGCCTACCTGCTACGGGTCCGCGAGCGCGGCGCGAAACGTCGCTTCGATCTCCGCGCGCATCGCCGCGGTGACCTCGTGGCCGACGCCGGGATAGAGCTTGAACGTCGCGTGCAACTTCGCGTGATGGTAGAGCCGTTCGGCCGCGGCCCAGCGTTCGGCCGGCGTCTTGCCGAACCGGCGCATCACGAGTGCCTCGTCGGTGGTCGAGAAGCTGTCGCGAAACACGACCGAGTCGTTGTGATCATCCTCGCCGAGAAAGAACACGAACGCGACGCGTTGCAGTGCGGTTAGATCGATCGGCTGTTTCGTCAGCGCCTCGACGTCGGCGATGCCGATCGGATACGGCAGCGCTTCGCCTCCATCGCTCACGAGCGGCGCGATCGGCCATCCTCCGGGCGAGCCGACTGCTGCAGCGAGCGTCCGATCGGGATGGAGCAGCGCGAAGCGATTCGTGAACATGCCAGCGGCGGAGAAGCCTTCGATCAGCACGCGCGGCCGAATCACGCCGCCTGATTTCGCGCGGGCGTCGTCGATCATCGCGACGAGCTGAAGATCGACACGCGCGAGCGCTGTCGTGCGCGTCATCAGGGTGTCGCGCGACAACGCCTGCACGTAGAGATCGTCGGCTTTGGCTGGAGGGCGCGGGAACATCGGCACGAGCACCGGTGTGCCGAGCCGATCGGCGAGCTCGAGCACGCTCGCGAGCTGACACGCTGCAGAGGTCCGGATCAGACCGAGATCGTCGGTTGCGAAGCCAGTGTTGTTCGGCACGACGAGCAACGTCGCCGAGCTCGCCTCCGGCTTCGGGGCGAGCAACAAGTATGGCCACGAAAACCCGTGCGCCGGATCGGCGGCGTGCTCGGTCGCCCTCGGATCGAGCGAGCATACGCCGAGGATCGGCCCTTTGACGCCGACCACGCCTTGCGCGAGTGCACCGCCGGTCGGCTTGACCTCTACGACATAGCGGCCGGGCGGGAGCGCGCGGCTGATGTGGCTGCTCCCGCTGCCGGCGTCCCAATGCTCGAGCACTTCGCCTTTCGGCCCGACGATCCGGACCGCGAGCGAGCCTCGCGCGGTCCCGAACCACACCGCGATTTCGACCGGGTCGGGCGATGGTTGGACGATCCATTCGACCGTCGCGGCGACATCGGCGGTGACCCGGTGCGTGAAGTTGAAGCCCTGCTTGACGAGCTCGGTGTTGCGGCGCAACGCGTCGGCCGCGAGCGGATCGTGATCGTCGGCGAACGCGCTCGACGTTAGCGCTACGCACCACGCGACGACGATCGCACAACGCACGCGCTAGACCATCGAGCCGGCGAGCCAATCGGCGAGCATGTCGACCGACGACAACATCTGATTCGCGCGGCGCAGCCGATCGGACAACGTGCGCACGACTTGAACGAGCAGCACCGAGGATGCCTGCGGGTCATCGCTGATCAGCTGCCGCAGCGAATCGTGGGGCAGGC
>CAZDGY010000058.1:0-14695 GCA_964504685.1 uncultured Kofleriaceae bacterium
TGCAGCGACTGATAGAGGTTCGGCTTGGGCAGCGCGATGTAGTCTTTGAATCGACCCGGAATAGGCGTCCAGGTCGAGTGCGCGACGCCGAGCGCCTGATAGCAGTGCATCTGGCTGTCGGTGATCACCCGGAACCCGATCGAGTCGTGGATCTCGGCGAACGGCCGCTGCGTGCGCTTCATCTTCGTGTAGATCGACCACAGGTGCTTCGCGCGCCCCATGACCTCGCACGGCACGCCGCCGGTCTCCATCTCCGCTTTGATCAGCTTCTCGACGTGGTGGATGTAATCGAGCCGCTCGGCGCGAGTCTTCGCGATCTCGCTCGCGAGCTGCTCGTACTCGCCCGGATAGAGGTACTTGAACGCGAGGTCCTCGAGCTCGACTTTGATCCACTGGATACCTAGCCGATTGGCGAGCGGCGCATAGATCTGCATCGTCTCGGCGGCGATTCGCTCCTGCTTTTCGGGCGGCAGGTGATTGAGCGACCGCATGTTGTCGAGCCGGTCGCACAGCTTGACCAAGATGACGCGGATGTCGCGCGCCATCGCGAGCAGCATCTTGCGGAAGTTCTCCGCTTGCTGCTCCTCGCGCGTCGAGTATGGCAGCTTGCCGAGCTTCGTGACGCCGTCGACGAGGAACGCAATTTCCTTGCCGAACAAGTCGCCGAGTTGATCGACCGTGGCGGTCGTGTCCTCGACGCAATCGTGCAGCAGGCCGGCGCACACCGACGCGACGTCGAGCTTGAGCTCCGCGATGATCTGGGCGACCGCGAGCGGGTGAGAGACGTACGGATCGCCCGACTTACGCGTCTGGCCTTCGTGGGCGTGAGCCGCAAATTCGTAGGCTCGGCGCAGCATCCCGACGTCTGCGGTCGGGTGGTAACCGGCGATTTCAGACAGGATCTGGTCGAATCGGTGCACAGCTAGAGCGAGCCGGTGCGGACCGGCTCATCCGCGAATGTAGCACGCGATACGGCTTACTCCGAGGCGACGGTGTCGTCGAACTTCCACAGGAATTCGAACGCGTGGCCACTGCGCTTGATGATGAGCTTCATCCAGCGGACGTCCTTGCTCATCATGTCGCGTTGATAGAAGACGAAGTCTGCGTTGCCGCGATAGACCGACAGCGTGCCGAGCGTCATCGGCCGCTTCCAGCCGGAGTACTCGTCGTGACCGACCGTGTTGATGCAGCCGCCGCTCGCGTCGCGGCCGTGCGAGTCGCAGATCGCGGTCTGCTGCTCGCGGCCCCACATCTGCGTGATGATGTGCGTGCGCGCGTGCTCGACCGTCTCGGGCGTCCACTCGCGGCCCTTGTCGTCGACGAGCTGGACGTCCCAGGTCTTGAGATCCGCCCACTCTTCCCATTTGTGATCGAGCTGGACGTGAAACCGCAGCCGATCGCGCGACACCATCGTGAAGCTGGCCTGGTTGACCAACGGATAGTGATGGTTGTGAACCGGCGACGACTCCTTGTCGCGCACGTTGGTCACCGGCGCGTCCGGCATGTCGAGCTCCATGTCGCCGGTCACGATCGAAATCTTTTCCGATTGGCGCAGCGTGTCCGCCGGCGTGTTCAGCGGATTCGGCTGAACCGCGACCGCGGTGAACGTCCGCCCGCATCCGGCGGAGGTGAGTGCAGCGCCAAGGGCGACAAACCACACAGCCGACGCGACGCTGCCCCTCATTGCCTCACTTTGGCGCCGTCGCGCAGCCCAGTCAATTACGGAGTGATCAGCTTGCGCGCGTGCTCGACGCTTCCCGATCCGTGGTTCGCGGCGACGAGCGCGGCGAGCTGCGCCAGCGGGTAGGAGACGTCGGTGCGATCCTTGGTGCCGTAGCGCCGGGTCAGATAGATCGCGCGCAACACCGCGTAAGCCCGTTCGAGATCGTCGTTGACGATCAGGTGTTGATACTCGCCGTAGTGCTCGAGCTCCTCGATCGCGGTGCGCAACCGGCGCTCGATCACCTCCGGAGCATCGGTCGCACGCTGTCGCAGGCGAGACGCGAGGATCTCGAGATCGGGCGGCAGGATAAAAATCTTCAGCGAGTCGGCCGGCCAGCGCGCCGACAGCGCCGCTCCGCCCTGCCAATCGACATCGAAGATCACGTCCCGACCGGCCGATAGCGCAGTCTCGATCGGCGCTTGCGCGGTGCCATAGCGGTTGCGATGGACGAACGCGTGCTCGGCGAACTCGCCGCGCTCGACCATCTCCTCGAACGTTGCTGTAGTTACGAAGTGATAGTCGCGGCCCTCGACCTCGCCAGTGCGCTGCGGTCGGGTCGTATACGACACCGAGAACTCGAGCTGCGGACCGAACTCGCGGAGCAGTCGTCGGGTGAGCGTGGTCTTACCCGCGCCGGACGGCGACGACACGATTACAAGGACTCCGCGGTCCGCGGTCACCGCGGCATCTTCGCATATTTGCGGCGGTCACTCGACGTTCTGGACTTGCTCTCGGATCTTCTCGAGCCCGGCCTTGGCGTCGACGACGATCGCGGTGAGCTCGGCCGCCGCCGACTTGCTGCCGACTGTATTGAGCTCGCGTCCGATCTCCTGGATCAGAAAATCCAGCTTGCGGCCGACCGGGCCGCTCGCCGCGACCAACGTATTCGCCTGGGCGAGATGGGACGCGAGCCGGACCAGCTCTTCGGTGACGTCGGCGCGGTCGGCGAGCAGCGCCGCCTCTTGAGCGAGGCGCGCTGGGTCGACGGTGGTGTCAGCGAGCAGCTTGCGGATCCGGTCGTCGAGCCGGCGCCGGAGCTGGTCGGGCAGCTCGGCCGCGATCGCGGCGAGCCGGCTGCGGGCGACCTCGAGCTCGCCGAACCGCACGGTCAGGTCGCGAGCGAGCGCGGCGCCTTCGAGATCGCGCATCGCGGCGAGTGCGCCGAGCGCGGCATCGAGCGCGGCGAGCACGACGGGTAGCAGCTCGTCGCCATCGAGCTCGGCATCGGCGGTAACGATAACACCCGGCTGCGCGAGCACGAGCGCGAGATCAGGACCGTGCGCTCGGAGCTGGATCGCCAACGCGACCAGCTCGGCATGCGCAGCGACGGCTGCGACCCGGTCGATGTGCAAGCCGACAGCGGTCGGTCGCGCGACATGGATCTGGACGGTGACCGAGCCGCGCTCGACCGCGCTGCGGACTCGCGCCGACACCGCATCTTCGAGCGCCGGTCCGACGACACCGCGCAGCTTGAGATCGAGAAAGCGATGGTTGACGCTGCGGATATCGACGGCGGCGCGCACGCCACCGACCTCGGCAACGCCCCGTCCGAACCCGGTCATGCTGCGCACGCCGTCTGGATAACACGGGTAGAGTCTGCGACGTGCGCCTCGCGCAGGTAGTGTGGCTGAGCTCGCTGCTCGCGTCGTGCGGGCGGAGTGCGTCGCGGGCTCCCGCGATCAAGTTCCTGCATACGTTCGGCGCCGACGAGACCGAGCTGTTCAACGCGACGATGGCGGAGCACGGCCTCGAGGTCGAGTCTTCGCTCGTGCCGTTCGCGCGCGGCCAGCAAGTGATCAGCGCGATCCTCACCGGGCGCGCGAACTGCCCGGACTTGATCCGGATCGACGCGACGTGGCTACCGGGGCTGAGCGCGGCGAATCTCTTGGCGCCGGTGCCGGCCGGCGTCGAGACCGGCGATTGGCTGCCCGAAGCCGCCGCGCTCGTCGGCCCAGCGCCGTGGTACGCGCTGCCTGAAACGGTCGACGGCTTGCTGGTCGTCCGCGATGAGGCCGCGCCGGCGCCCGCGAGCTCGTCGATCGCCGATTTGATCGCGGCGGCGCATGCGGCGCAGTACGACGCGCGGCGCTACCCGCTCGGCGTGCGCGTCGATGGCTACTGGTTCCTGCCCTGGCTGCGCGCCGAAGGCGGCGAGCTCGTCCAATCGCCGCGCAACGACGAGGGCGCGACCCGCGCGCTCGCGAGCTTCGCGTCGGTGTTCGGCGACGTCGCTCCGCTGCCGCCACCACAAGGCAGCGAGGCGCCGGACGAGCTGCGGCGCTGGATCGCGCACGACGTCGCGTATTGGGTGACCGGTCCGTGGCAACTCGGCGCACTGCGCGATCGCGATCGCATCGCGATCACGCCGCTCGCTCATGCACCGCGAGGCGGCCAGTTGCTCGTCGTGCCGAAGTGCGCGCAACATCCGACGGATGGTTGGCGGCTCGCGACCGAGCTGACCTCGATCGAGGTCGAGCGCGTGTTCGCCGATGCGTTCGCGACCGTGCCGACGCGCAAAGCCGCGCTCGATGCCGCGGCGCCGCTCGTCCACGCCGAGTACGAAGCGTTGCGCTCCGCCGAGATGTTGCCGCGCGAGCCGGTGACGCCGCTGTTGTTCGACGACCTCAACCCGGCGCTCGCCGCGGTCGTCGCCGGCGATGCGACGCCGGCCGAAGCGATGCACGGTGTCCGCCGCGGCTGGCTCCGGCTCGAAGCGCCGGGTGGATCGCCATGACGTCGCTGCGCTGGCGGGTGTTGATCGTGCTCGCGCTCGCGGTGTTGTTGCCGACCGTCGTCGTCGGAGCGCTCGCGATCGCCCGGGCTCGCAGCGACGTCGAGCGCGAAGTCCAACGCGGAGCGCTCGCCCACATTCGCGCGCTCGGCGCTGCGCTCGATGCGACGCTGCAAGACGCGCGGCGCACGGTCGAGCTCGCCGCCGCCGGTTGGGCCGACGCGCCGGACGACACACGCGAAGCCGCGCTGCTGTTGCGCCGCCTGCGCCGCGAGGTGCCGATCGTCCACTCGATCTCGATCCTTGATCCCGACGGCAAGCTGCTCTACGGCGACCCGGTTCCGGCCGATGTCGACATCGGATCGCACAGCTTCGGCGGCTACATCGGCGACGCGGTGTTCGCGCCCGGTGGCCCGACCGTGCACCTCGTCGTTCAGGCGCGCGGCCGGACCGGCGAGCTGATCGGCGTGGTCGTCGCCGCGCTCGATCTCGCGTTCGTGCGCGATGCGATCGTCGCGGCGCGGCTCGGGCCCGGCGCGAGGGTCATCGTCGTGGATGGCGCCGGCGTGCCGGTCGCGACCTCGGACAACACGCCGATCGCGCAGCAGTCGCTCGTCGGTCGCGATCCCGCCGTCGATCGAGCGCTCGCGTCTTCGGTCGAGGGCACGCTGTCGGCGAACGGTTGGGTGAGCGCGTATCGCAACTTGTCGAGTTACCAGTCGCTGCGTGGCGTGCGCTGGGCGATCTTGCACGAGCAGCCCGAGGCCGAAGCGTATGCGCTCGCCCGCCGTACCACGCGTGACACCGCGATCATCGGCGGCATCGCGCTCGCGCTCGCGCTCGCAGCTGGCGTGTGGTTCGCGACACGGTTGACGCGGCCACTTGCCGCCCTCGCCCGCCGCGCGGATGCGATCGCCGCCGGCAACACGAGCGATACGGCTCCGATCGAAGGCCCAGGCGAGATCGGCGTGCTCGCTCAGCGGCTCGACGAGATGGGCAAGCGGGTGGCCGAGCGCGCCGAGCTCCAGACCGCGCTCGCACGCGGCGATCGCCTCGCGTCGGTCGGCGTGATGTCGGCGCAGGTCGCCCACGAGATCAACAACCCGCTGACGACCGTGCTCGGCTACGCGAAGCTGTTGCTCGAAGACGAGCAGCGCCCGCGCGAGCGCGAAGCGATCACGCTGATCGCGGATGAAGCCGAGCGGATGAAGAAGATCATCGGCGGCTTGCTCGAGTATGCGCGCGCGCCACGGGCGAGCGAGCCGGAGATCTCGACGACCGGCGCGGTCGGCACGTCGGTGCCCGAGGCGGTGATTCGCCACGTCGCGCTGCTCGTCGGCCCGCAACTGCGCAAAGCCCACGCCGAGCTCTCCACCGAGGTCGCGAGCACCGCGGCGATCGCGATCGAAGCGCACGCCCTGCAACAAGTCCTCGTCAACCTGGTGCAAAACGCCGCGCAAGCCGGTGCGACCGCGATCGCGATCAGCGTGAAAGCCGCGCCAGGCGCGATCTCGACCGTGATCGCAGTCGGCGACAACGGCCCGGGCATTCCGGTTGGCGATCGCGCGCGGATCTTCGACCCGTTCTTCACCACGAAGGCCGCGGGCACCGGCACCGGCCTTGGCCTCGCGGTGTGCAAGCACCTGATCGCGACCGCCGGTGGCTCGATCGAGGTCGGCGACGGTGCGAATGGCCGCGGCGCCGAGTTTCGCGTATCGATTCCGAACGCCTAACACCTGCGCTCCGTGCTACTCACCCCAACGTGAGCTCGATCCTCGTCGTCGATGACGAGCGCGGCATCCGCGCGCTGTGCTCCGACGTGCTCGGCCGCGCCGGATACGAGGTCGAGGCGGTCGATTCGGCCGCCGGTGCGATCGCGGCGACCAATCGCCGCCGGTTCGACCTGATCCTGTGCGACATCAACCTGCCCGATCAAGACGGCGTGTCGCTGCTGCCGAAGCTGCTCGTCGGCGATACGCCACCCGCGGTGCTGCTGATCACCGCGTACCCGTCGATCGACACCGCGGTGCGCGGCATGAAGCTCGGCGCGCGCGACTACATCGGCAAGCCGTTCTCGCCGGACGAGCTCGCGCTCGTCGTGCGCCGCGCGCTCGCCGAAGACGAGCTCCAGCGCAAGCACGGCGAGCTCACGCACCGGCTCGCGTACGGGTCGATGATCGGCGACTCGCCCGCGATGCGCCAGATGCGCACGTTGATCGACAAAGCGGCGCAGTCCGATGCCACCGTGCTGATCACCGGCGAAAGCGGCACCGGCAAAGAGCTGGTCGCCCGCGCGCTGCACTTCGCGGGGCGTCGTGCCGGCGGTGCGTTCGTGCCGGTCAACTGCGGTGCGCTCGTCGGTACGCTGCTCGACAGCGAGCTATTCGGTCACGTCCGCGGTGCATTCACCGGCGCCGACACGTCGAAGCGCGGGCTATTCGTCGCCGCCGACGCCGGCACGCTGTTTCTCGACGAGATCGGCGAGCTGCCACTCGATCTCCAGCCGAAGTTGTTGCGCGCGCTGCAAGACGGCGAGGTCAAGCCGGTCGGCGGCACGACCGCGATCCGCGTCGACGCTCGCTTGATCGCCGCGACCAATCGCACGCTCGAGACTCAGATCAAGCTCGGCGCGTTTCGTGAGGATCTATTCTATCGGCTCGCGGTCATCACGATCGAGGTGCCGCCGCTGCGCAATCGCCCCGGCGATATCGCGCTGCTCGCGCGCCACTTCGCCGAGCAAGCTGCGCTGCGCGCCGAACGCGGCCGGCTCGTGCTGACCGATGCGGCGCTCGTCCACCTCGCGGCGCAACCGTGGCCAGGCAATGTGCGCGAGCTCGAGAACACGATCGAGCGCGCGGTCATTCTCGCGACCGGTGACGTGCTCGACGTCGCCGATGTCGCCGGCCCGCGTTCGGTTCAACCCGGCGCGAGCTTCCAGACGTTCACCGGCGACAACGTGCCGACGCTCGACGAGCTCGAGCACGCGCACATCCTCAAAGTGCTCGAGATGTGCGAAGGCCAGAAGACGAAGGCGGCGCAGCTGCTCGGCATCAACCGCACGACGCTGTGGAAGAAGCTGCGCCAATACGGCCTCGAGCTCGACGACACGACGTCGTCAACGTAACTGGGCAAGCGCGAGCGCAAAGTCGGCGGGGAGCGGTGCGTCGAGCTCGATCCGGACGCCGGTGACCGGATGGTCGAACGCGAGCGTCGCGGCATGGAGCGCTTGGCGGCCGAGCGCGCGATCGGCGGCGGCGACGCGCTCGTCACGAGAGCGTTGGCCGTAGACCGGATCGCCGATCAACGGCCAGCCGTGGTCGGCGGCATGGACGCGAATCTGATGCGTTCGCCCCGTCTCGAGGACGAGCCGAACGAGCGCCGCGGCGTGCAACCGTTCGACCACTTCCCAGTGAGTCACCGCCGACTTTCCGGCCGCTACCTTCGACGAGAACTCTTTGCGGTTCACCGGATGCCGGCCGTATTGGGTGCGCAGCGTGCCGCGCGGGCCGGCCGGTGGCGGCGCCGCGATCGCGAGATAGCTCCGCGCGAGCGTGCCTTCGCCTCGGCTCTTCGCCGCGAACGCCGCGGTCATCGCCGCGTGCGCTCGATCGGACTTCGTCGCGATCATCACGCCGCTCGTGTCCTTGTCGAGCCGATGGACGATGCCGGGGCGCAACACACCGCCGATGCCCGACAGATCGCGGCAGTGAAACAACAGCGCGTTGACCAGCGTGCCCGATGCGTGACCGGGGGCGGGATGGACGACGAGCCCGGCCGGCTTGTCGATCGCGATGACATCCGCGTCTTCGAACAAGATCGTCAGCGGGATGTCCTCGGCAATGACCTCGAGCGGCTCCGGCGCCGGTACCCGGACCTCGATCGCATCGCCCGCGCGCAGCCGCGCACCTGCTTTCGTCGCGATCACGCCGCTGACCGTGACGAGCCCAGCCTCGATCAGCTTCTGCACTTGCGCGCGCGATAGGCCGGCCGCCGAAGCCGCGATCACCGCGTCGAGCCGGCTGCCGATGTCCCCGCCCGCTACCGCAAGCGCGAAGCGCTGTTCGTCGGATCCGGCGTCGACGTCATCGACGTCCTCGGGCCCGACGTCTTCGGACGTCACCAGATCTTCGACTTGACGTGCCCCTTGGACTTCACGAGCACGTCGACGATCGCGCGCTCGTAGATGTGCTGGCCGAAGATGTCCTCGGTGACGCGGCTCTTGAACAACTCGCGACCTTCGTTGATCTCGTCCGCCATCACGTCGAACAGGTTGTCGTTGCTGATGCCCTCGAGGATTTTCGGCTCGTGATACAGGGTCAGGTCCGATGCGATCGCACGGGCGAGCTGACGGGCGCGTTTAGCGTTATCGATGAGGGTCGCCATAACTCGATCGTGGGGCCGATGCGGCCTTGGGGTCAAGACTTCGCGGGGCCGGAGTCACTGTCGGCGGATTCTTCCGCGTCGGCTTGCGGACCGCGCGCGGCGCGATAACGCGCGAGATAGGTCTGCTTGACCCGCTCGGCATCGAGCCCGAGCGCGCGCGCATACTCGGCGAGAAAGCCGCGGACGTACGCCGGTGCTGGGAGCTTGCCGTAGACCTCGCCCTCGAGCGCTTGCAGGTAGGCCATGCCGATCTTCGAACGTTCGGAGATCTCGCGCAGCTCGACGCCGATCGCCTCTCGGATCTGGCGGAGCAACGCCCCGGAGTACTCGGTGGCGACGCCGACATCGGGCATCGCCGGTCGGATCGCCGCGGCGACCGTATCGTCGAGCTTCGCCGGGCGGATCGGTGCGGTGTCGGCCGAGCGGACCGGCAGCGGTACGCCATCGGGGAACAGCTCGTGGTCGTATTCCTTGCGCTTCGCCGCATCCATCAATGTCGTGTACGCGACGTCGAGCCTGCGATGGACCGCTTCGAGGCTCGCCGGATCGTAGAGCCCGGACACCGCGATCGACTCGGCGCCGTAGATATCGCGAATCCGCCGGTTCGCGCGCCGGATATCTTCGAAGCTCGCGATCGGCGGCACCTCGAGTAGGTCGTAGTGCGAATCGGATGGCACGACGTCTCCGGCGTCGAGCTCCGGGCGCACCGCGATCAAGCCGCGCGCGATGCGTTCGAAGCACTTCGCGATCCGCGTCTCCGGGTGCTCGATCAGCAGCGGCCGGCGACGCCGCGTCGATGCCCACACGGCTTCGTCGTATTCGAGATGGCCGAGGTAACGCACCGGCGAGCCGAGCCGGCGACGCGCTGCCGACGCGACCGCGCGACCGAGCTCCATGTCGCTCTTGCTCCGCGCCGAGTTGATGACGAGCTGCGGTGACAACTCGAGGATCGCGGCGCGCAGCGCTTCGAGCTCGGGGGCATTCGCCTCGGCCGCCGCGGTATAGATCTCGAGTGCGCTCGGCGCGCCGGCCTCGTGGCGTTTCGGATCGCCGGAGGCCGCTCGCACGAGCTCGCCGAAGCCTCGTCGCTCGAGATGCGCGATCAGCGCGGCACGCAGGAACCGATGCATTAGCTCGATCGACGTCGGATCCGGAACCGCGACGAGCACGCCGACGTCGGCGGCGAGGAACAGCTCGAGCGTGGACGCTGCAGTTCCGGGAGCGAGATCGACGACGACCCAGTCGGCGGCCAGCTCGCGCAGTTGCTGGCCGAGCACGCGCACCGATTCCAGCGCGACGTTTGCGGCGGCCGGCGGATCGAACACGCCGGCGATCAGCTTCACGTTCGGCACGTGCGTCGTCATCGCCAGCTCGGCGAGCGGCACGCCCGGATCGCCCATCGCCTCGAACAGCGAGCGCGGCGGCCGCGGCATCCCGGTGAACAGATGGAGGTTCGGCGCGCCGAGCGCGGCGTCGACGAGGATCACGCGCTTGCCCAGCGTCGCGAGAAAGATCCCGACGTTCGCGGCGACCAAGCTCTTGCCCACCCCGCCCTTGCCGCCCCCAATCGCGACCACCCGAGGACTCATCGCGAGCGGTCTATCACGTAACGCCGCCTCGGGACACGACCCTCGCGACGTACGCCAGGTCGCTGTCGCCAAGCGTGCGCACATCGAGCCAGACCCGACCGTCGGCGATCCGCCCGATGATCGGCACTGGCGCCGTGCGCAACTCGCGCTCGACCGCGTCGGCCGGGCGGCCGGTCAGCGTGACCGCGAACGAAGGCAGCTGCGCGGTCGGCATCGCGCCGCCGCCGACCGTCGACGTGCACGGCTCGACTGCGACCGCGATCCCAGGTGCGGTACCGATCAACCCGGCGAGTCGTTCGGCGACCGCGCGCAACTCCGCGGCGGACCGCGCGAGCATCCGGACGACCGGGACGTCGGCGTGGCGGCCGTCGCGATAAAGCGCGAGCGTCGCGGACAACCCGGCGAGCGTGAGCTTGTCCGGGCGCAACGCACGCATCAGCGGGTGCTCGCGCGCCGCGGCGATCGCGCTCGCCTTGCCGACGAGCACGCCGGCTTGCGGCCCGCCGAGCAGCTTGTCGCCGGAGAATGCGACGAGGTCGGCGCCCGACGCGACGGTCTCCGCGACGGTCGGCTCCTCGGGCAATCCCCACGCGCGCTGCAGCTCCCGATCGACGAGCATGCCCGAGCCGAGATCGATCATCGTCGGCAAGCCGCGCGCCTGCCCGAGCTCGACGACCTCGGCGCAGCTGACCTCGGCAGTAAAGCCGACGATCGCGAAGTTCGAGCGATGGACCTTGAGCAGCAGGCCGGTCGCCGGTCCGATCGCGCGCTCGTAGTCGCCGAGCCGCGTCTTGTTCGTCGTGCCGACCTCGACGAGCGTGCCGCGCGACAGCGCGAGGATCTCGGGCAATCGAAACGAGCCGCCGATCTCGATCAGCTCGCCGCGCGACACGATGATCTGTTTGTCGGTCGCGAGCGCGGCCAGGCCGAGCACCATCGCCGCGGCGTTGTTGTTCACGACGATCGCAGCCTCGGCGCCGGTCAGCGCGCACAGCAGCTCGCGAAGGTGATCGTGGCGCGAGCCGCGCTCGCCGCGTTCGAGGTCGTACTCGAGGTTCGCATAGCCGCCTGCGACGTCGTCGATCGCAGCGCGGGCGGCGTCGGCGAGCGGCGCGCGCCCGAGGTTCGTATGCAGCACGACGCCGGTCGCATTGACGACGCGTCGTGGCGTCGGTCGGGCGAGCTCGGCAGCGAGCGTCGCGACCCGACCGGCGGTCACCTTCGCGTCACGGCCGGCGAGGATCGCCTCACGCGCCGTCCCGATCTCGCGCCGCGCCGCTTCGACCAGCGCCCAGCGCGGCGCGTTCGCGAGTGCGCGGGCCTCGTCGGCGAGCGCGTGTACCGCCGGAAGTTGGGTGAGCCGTGGATCCGCCACGGCGCGAAGCTATCAGATTCGGGATCACTCGATGACGATCGAATCGGCCGCCAACCGGAAGATCAGGAACGCGCGGAACGTGTTCACGCCGGTCGAGCGAAACGGGTCGGCGACCGAACCATCCGCCGGGTCCCACCACATCCACCTCGCGTCGGCAGGCACGCCATCGGTCGTCTGGGTCGGCTGGCACGTGATCGGGAAGTCCCCGCCGGCGTCGGAGTTGTCCTCGCCCACCGCTAGCTTGCCGAGAGCGTTCGGTGTCGTCGCGCCCGCGCTGTTGACCCAGCCCTTGGTCGTGGTCGCCGGGTCGCCGGTGCCCGCGTTGCAGATCGCGATCTGCGCGTTGATGATGTCTTGGGTCGGCCCGGTGTCCTCGTCGGGACCGGTCGAGTAATCGATGCCGGTGCCGCACACCTCGAACCGCATGTCGCCGGTGAGCACCGTGCCGCTATCGCGCGAGAACACGCCGAGCACGCCTTGCGTGACCTCGAGGTCGTCCCACGACGCGATGTAGAGGTACGCGCCGGGCGGAGCGCTCGCCGCGGGGACGTCGTATGCCTCGGGGCCGACGCCGACCGGGCAGTTGAAGATGTCGCCGGCTTGGTGGGCACGCGTGCCTTGCGTGAAGCTCGAGATCCCGCCGACGTCGCCGTAGCCGAACGAGTAGGCATTGTCGGCGGTCACGACGACGTGGACGGGTCCGCTCGCTGCCGGCCCGTCGGCGAGCGGACCATCGAGCTGCGCCGCATCTGCGCCCGAGGGTGCATCGGCGCCGCCGTGGTGCGCAGGGCCGCACGCCGCAACCACCGCGACCGCGAGCATGCGTTTCCCCATGGTGACGAAGTATCACCTGGTTGCGCGATGCCGACCAAATACGTTCGGACACGCGATGTGGGCGCCGGTGGCATAGACTGTCGACGTGGACGTCCAAGCGGTCTCTGCGCTGCTCGCCGCGCTGCTGATCCTAGCGATCGGCACGTCGGTGTTGCTGCGGTCGCGCAAGGACCGGATGTACACCGCGTTCGCCGCGTTCACGTTCACCGTCTCGGCGTGGCATTTGTGCTCGTTCATCTTTGCGGCGACCGACCGGCCGATCATGCGCTGGCTGTCGCTGTGGGCCGCCGCGACCATCCCGCCGACCGCGATCCGGTTCTTCCGGATCTTTCTCGCGCAGCCTTCGATCGGTGGGCCGAAACGCGGACCGCGCGTGACGCTCGCGTGGACGCTGCTCGCGTACACCGCACTGATCTACTCGGCGATCGCGCAACACATTATCGAATCGATCTACTTCCAGGTGCCGTTCGGCATCTACGTGTTTGGCGGCCTGTATCGCTGCGTTTGGGATCTCTACAAGCAGTACCGCGCGACCGCAAAGCAGAGCGAGCGCACCCGGGTCGGTTACCTCGCGCTCGGCGGGTTCATCGCGACGACGCTGACCGTGACCGACGTGCTGCCGAAATTCGGCGTCGCGTGGCCCGCGATCGGCAACGTGTTTGGCATCCTCTACCTGTACTTCTTGTCGCAGACGTTGTTCCGCAACCGCCTGCTCGATCTCAACGAGCTCGTCGGCAAGATGGCGGTGCTCGGCACGCTCGTCGTGTTGCTGTCGGCGGTCTACGCGTTCTTGCAGTACTGGATTCCGGGCGGCCAACAGGGCTTGTACTTGCTCAACGCGCTCGTCGCCGCGTTCGTGATCCTGATCTTGTTCGAGCCGGTGCGCAGCTGGCTCGAGAACAGCATCAACCGATGGCTCAATCGCCAGCGCGCGGAGCTGCGCGGTCGGATCGAGGCGGTGCGGCGCGAGCTGCCCGGCGTGGTCGACGTTCAAGACATGGTCCAGCGGATCACGACCGCGCTCGAGGAGAGTCGACGCGTCACCGATGCCGGCGTGTATTTGCTCGACGGCGACGGCGCCGGGTTCGATCGCGCAGGCTTCCTCGGGGAGGCGCCGCCCGAGCGGCTCGATGCGAACGGCGAGCGCGCGTTGCTCGATCGCGTGCGCGCCCAGGGCTTGCTCGAACGCGATCAGATCTCGCGCGAGCTCGAGGAGCTCGGCCAAGCCGCCGATACCGAGCCGCGTCGCACGCCGCTCGTCGCGTTGCTCGGCCGATTCGACGATCTGCGCGCCGCGCTGATCTTCCCGCTGTTCGGCTCGGCCGAGACCGAGCTCGGGCCGTGGTTGCTGGGCCTATTCTGCGTGCGCGACGACCGCACGCAGAGCGCGTTCGACGCCGACGATCTCGACACGTTTCGCCAGCTCGCGATCGGCGCCGCCCGCGTGATCGAATCGAGCCAAGCGTACGAGCGGGTCAAGGAGCGCGACCGCCTCGCCGCGCTCGGCGAGATGGCCGCCGGTCTCGCGCACGAGATTCGCAACCCGCTCGGCGCGATCAAAGGCGCGGCGCAGTTGCTGATCACCGCAGATGGCGCGGCGACAGCGGCTCCGCCAGCGGCCGAGACCGCCGAGTTCCTACACATCATCGTCGAAGAAGCGAACCGGCTGAACAACGTCGTGACCCGGTTCCTCGACTACGCGCGCGCCGAACGCCCGGGCCGCGACGGCGCCGACAAGGTCGACCTCAACGCGGTCGTACGCAAGACGCTGCAGCTGTTGCAGCAAGAGCCGCTCAAGAACGTCGAGGTCCGGATGCGGCTCGACGAGCAGCTACCGCCGGCGGCGGGCGATCCCGAGTCGTTGCTCCAAGTGTTCTTGAACCTCGGCCAGAACGCGCTGCAGGCGATGCCGGATGGCGGCACGCTCGAGGTGTTGACGACGCGGCGCCGCCGCTCGCGCCTCGGCTACGGCCAGTTCTGCGAGATCCGGTTCCGCGACACCGGTATCGGCATCCCGCGCGATCGCCTCAAGAAGCTGTTCATCCCGTTCTACACGACGA
>CAZDGY010000059.1:0-14678 GCA_964504685.1 uncultured Kofleriaceae bacterium
CGTGGTGAACGCCTTGGTCGAAGCGACGCCGATCTCCGGCCCGGCGTGCGTGTAGAATGCGTGATCGGCGAGCCGCGGAATCGCCTACTCGAGCACGTTCGAGATCGCGAGCACGCTCGCGCCCTTGCGCTTCGCCTCGCGCACCGCCTCCATCGTATCGAGCGTCTCGCCCGACTGGCTGACCGCGACGATCAGGTCGCCCGGCCCGATGATCGGGTCGCGATAGCGAAATTCCGACGCGAGCTCGACCTCGACCGGAATGCGCGCGAGCGCCTCGACCAGAAACTCGCCGACGAGCGACGCGTGATACGACGTGCCGCACGCGACGAACACCAGCCGCTTGATCTTCTTGGTGTCGAGCTCGATGCCGTCGAGCAGGACGTCATCGTGCTCGAGATCGATGCGACCGACGAGCGTGTCCGCGACCGACCGCGGCTGCTCGTGGATCTCCTTGAGCATGAAGTGCTTGAACCCACCCTTTTCCGCCTGCACCGCCGACCACGTGATCGTCTTGGGCTCGCGCACGTGCGGCTTGCCCTCGAAGTCGGTGATCGTGACGCCCTTCTGCGTCACCGTGACCAGCTCGCCCTCTTCGACGAAGATCACCTTGCGCGTCTCGCTCAAGATCGCGGTGACATCCGACGCGACGAAGTTCTCGTCATCGCCGAGCCCGACGACGAGCGGCGACGAATTCTTCGCCGCGACCAGCGTGGTCGGATCTTTGTCGTTCATCACGACGAACGCGTAGCTGCCGCGCACCTTCGCGAGCGCCTTGCGCACCGCGGTCGTGAGATCGGGCGCGCCGCCCGCGAGCTGGCGCTCGACCAAGTGCGCGAAGATCTCGGTGTCGGTCTCCGACGAAAACTTCGCGCCACCCGCGGCGAGCTCGGCGCGCAACGCGAGATGGTTCTCGATGATGCCGTTGTGGATGACGCTGATCGGCCCGACCTTGTGCGGATGGCTGTTCTCGTCGGACGGCCGGCCGTGCGTCGCCCACCGCGTGTGGCCGATGCCGATCGTTCCGGGCGCCGGCTCCTTCAACAGCTTCGCCTCGAGCGCGGACAGCTTGCCGCGGCAACGCACGACTCGCGACGTGCCGGTCGCGCGATCGAACACCGAGACGCCGGCCGAATCGTAGCCGCGATATTCGAGCTTGCGCAGCCCCCCGACGAGGAGCGGCGTCGCTTGGCGCGAACCGACGTAACCGATGATGCCGCACATAGCGCGCTACTTCGTCGGCGCGGCGCTGCCGGCCGCCGGAGCCGCGCTGCCGGCCTCGGGTGCGTCGTCTTCGTCGATGCCGGTGATGTCGCTGATGTCCGGCGCCTTGTATTGCACGAGCGGCGAATCGACCGGCAACTTGCCGCCCGGACCGTGACCGCAGGCCGCGAGCGCAGTGGACGCGAGGATGGCAACGAACAGAGCGCGGATCGTCATCACCGAGGACGCTACCATCTTTTTCCGCCGCTTGTGCCACCCTCGCTGGGTGCTCTTGCGTGTGACCAAAGGCGCGATTCGCGACGGCGCGATCCGCGATGCCGTCGTGCGTGCGCAGGCGCTCGTCGCCGGAGGCGATGCCGCCGAGCTCGCGTTCACGTTCGTCGGTGCGGTCGCCCGGCCAACCCCGCTCGCCTCGGGCGAGCTCCGCCATCAGCTCGGGCTCAAGCTGCGCGCCGCGAACACGTGCAACGTGATCTACGTGATGTGGCGGGTCGCCGGCGGGCAGCTCGCCGTGTCGGTGAAGCTCAACCCCGGTGCGCGCACGCACACCGACTGCGGGGCGCGCGGCTACGCGGACCTGGCTCCCGCGTTAGCCCGCGCCGTCCCTGCCCTCGCGCTCGGCGCACGCCACGTGTTGGCCGCCCGCATCGAGGGCGACGCGCTCGTCGCGACTGCCGATGGCGACGAGGTCTGGCGTGGCGGGCTGCCGGCCGCAGCGGCTGCGCTCGTGGGCCCGATCGGGCTGCGCACCGACAACGTCATGCTCGACGCGGTCGAGCTCGCGGCTCGGTAGCTCGTGGGCGGCGTGGTAGGCCCGCCGGCCCAGGTCATATAGGCTTGGCACATGAGCGGATCCGCAGTGCCGAGTCAGGAACGGTTGTTGGCGATCATCGAGCTGCAGAACGCGCTCGCAGCCGCCGCGCTTACCACCGAGGAGGTCATGCAGCTCGTGGCCGAACGCGCAGCGCAGCTGGTGACCGCGACCGGCGCGCTCGTCGAGCTCGTCGACGGCGACGACATGGTGTGCCGCGCCGCCGCGGGCTCGAGCCGCCAGGTTGGCCTCAGGCGCTCGCAGAAGTCAGTGTTGTCCGGCCGGTGCGTCGCCGAGCGAAAGCCGGTGCGCTCCGGCGATGGCGCGGCGATCTGCGTGCCGTTCTTCCACGGCGAGTACGTGGTCGGTGCGATGACCGCGGTCGGCGCGCCGAAGAGCGGGTTCACCGACGAGGACACCGAGACGCTGAACCTGCTCGCGAAGATCATCGCGATCCCGCTCCACCGCACGCGCAGCTTTCCGCGCCCGCGCAAGGACAACACGCACGACCCGCTGACCGGGTTGTTGAATCGCCGCGCGTTCGACGAGCGGCTCACGGTCGAGGTCGCGCGCCACAAGCGCTACGACCAGTCGTTTAGCCTAACCGTGGTTGATCTCGATGGCTTCAACACCGCAGCCGACAAGCTCGGCGAGGCCGCGTGCGACGAGCTACTGCGCACGATCGGCGCGATCTTGACCAAGAGCGTGCGGGTGATGGACGCGTGCTTCCGCCTCGGCGGCGCCGAGTTCGCGATCATCATGCCGGGCACCGCGATCGACGGTGCGAACGTGCTCGCGGAGCGCTGCCGCAGTCAGATCACCGAGGCGAACCTCGAAGGCGTGACCGCCCGGCTCGGCGTGATCGAGGCCGGCGAGGAGTCGGTGGAGCAGCTGGTCGAGCGCGCGGACGCGGCCTTGAAGGCGGACCGATAGCCGTTCTGTGGGCTCCGTCGCGTTCGGTATCGACGGCAACTCCCGTCGACGATGCGCCTTGCGGCGCGTCTCTCTTGACTTGGGCGCCACCCGCCGCTAGAAAAGCGGCCTGCCATTGCGGGAGTAACTCAGTGGTAGAGTGCGACCTTGCCAAGGTCGACGTCGAGGGTTCGAATCCCTTCTCCCGCTCCATAGTTAGCTGATCGACCTCATCGTTCCACACCACCTGGGAGCGCGGCCGAAAGAGAGTCGCGCGAGATAGGTCGGAAGCCTTTCCGTCGACATCATCGAGCACTCGATCGTCGTAGGGGAGCACGGGACAATGCTGTCGATGTTCTGGGCGCCCGGTCGGTCGTCGCGGTGGTCACCCGCGTGCCGCAAGAGCCCGTGCCGACGTCGACCGGAGCGGACTGATGGGATCGCCGCTCTGCAACCATCTCAGATAGCATCAACGCAGGATGCGGGCAGGGACTCTGATGGCCATGGCTCTCGTTTGGGTGACGGCCTCATGCACGAAACAGAACCCAGCGAAGAACACAGGGAAGAACTGTCCCGATGGAACCTGCTCGGATCCGCAGCTGTTCTGCGACTCGGATGGCGTGATCACCGGTGAGCCGCAAACCTGCATCGGCGTCGCGTGCGCACCGATGCATTTCGTTGCCTGCGACGGCGACAGCGCGATCACCTGCAATGCAGCCGGTGACAACTACGAGATCCATGCGTGCGCTGACGGATGTCTTCCAGGCGGAGGCTGCAACGCGTGTTCACCTGGAACCAACAGCTGCGCATCGGGGTCCATCGTCACCTGCGGCGACGACGGCGAACCAATGGCTACAAAAGAGTGTTTTTGGGGCTGCGTCGATGCGCCGACGGCGCATTGCGCATACTTGGAGCCCAAGTATCTGCCGAACGTCTGCGATAGCCTCGCCACAGACCCGGCACTCATGGTGGGGAGCGACACGATCATCGACCCGAACACGGACACCAACTGCAATGGAGGAATCGTCCCCCAGATCGGAGGACCTGACGTGTGCGTGGTCCGATACAACGCGATCGACATCCCTTCTGGGGTCACGCTTCGAGTGACTACCGGCTCGGGAACCGTCGAACGAGCGATTGCTTTCGTAAGTGACTACGAGATTTTTATCGGGGGCACGCTCGACATCAGCGCAGTCGGAATCGTTAGTGGCCCGGGCGGGGGATGGTCGATCTCCGGTGGCGCAGCGACCACCTCGAATGGACTTGGAGGCGGAGGCGCGGGATTCAAGACGGCTGGAGGATCGGGTGGCACGGCGACCATCGATGGAGGTGCGGCAAACGGCGGAGCACCCTTCGATCCGGCGACGCTGATGCCGCTCGTGGGCGGACCGAGGAGTCCCAGCGCCGGTGGTGGCGGGGCAGTCACGCTGATTTCGTGTAGAGGCGACACGACGGTCATGGGAACGATCGCAGCCGGCGGTGGCGGTGGCGCCGGCGGGATCATGTCTCAGGGTGCGATCGCGGGTGGAGATGGTGGCGGCGCCGGCGGCTACGTTGTGATCCAGGGGATGTCGGTGACGGTGACCGGCAACGTCTACGCGAACGGAGGAGGTGGTGGCGGCGGCTATTTCTCGGGTGCAACGGTCCAATGCAACGGCATGGACGGAACCCAGTCCGATTCCGTCGCCGCCGCCGGCTGCGCACCTGGCAGTGGAGCTGGCGCGGGTGGCAACGGCGGCGTCGGTAACGCATCCCCAGTTGACGGTGGGCACCCGACGTCGAGCGGCGCAGCGCCCGGTGGTGGCGGTGGCAGCGTCGGATACCTTCAGACATACACGCCAACCGGTTTCTTCCCCACTGTGACGCCTGCCCACGCATCGCCACCGTTCGAGCCGAACCGAAACGTTGCCACGCGCTGACTACGTCCGGCGCACTGCGAACGCGGCCGAGAGATGGCGACGCCGAGAGTTTGCCGATGCGAAACGCGAGCGCATGTTACGCTCCGTGGATGCTGCGGTTGTGGTCGCTGATGCTGCTGCTCGCAGGATGCAGCGGGAGCCACGGCACCGACGGCGATCTGTGCGTCGGCGTTTGCGAGTGCAGGGTCGACGCGGACTGCACCGGAGCGCACACCGTGTGCTTCGACCAGGTGACGTCACGCACGTGCACGTGCGCCGCGGGCTACACGATGGGCGTGAGCGGCTGTGCGTGGACGGGCGTGGTCGACGACCCGGGCTTCGATCACTCACCGGACGCGTGGCTCGTGGGCGGACCCGCGACGCTCCAACCGACCGCGGCGCAGATTCTCGGCATGGTGGATGTCGGCCTCGCGGAGCTCGACATCACCGATCCGCGGTGTAGTCAGAGCGGCCAGGTCTCGCAGACGATCATGATGCCGCGGCGGTCGCGCGCCGAGCCGCTCGTGGTGTTAGCGAGCTCCGCCGCAACCAACGATCAGTTTGATTGGACGGCGGCCGTCGGCATCGGCGTCGGGTGGTTCGGGCAACCATTCGGAACGAACCGCGTCGAATTCCAGACGGTGCGCGTCTGCCTCGGTGCCGCCAACTACGCACCCGAGTCGTCAACCGGCCCGGGGATCCAGGTGCCATTTGTAGTGTTTCCCCCGGTGCAACCTACGACCGGTATTTCCTGCTCGCCCTCGGACTCGGTGTCGATCGATCACATCGAGATCGCACCCGCGACGCCGACCGACGCGTGCCCCGATCCCGGACAGGTCCCGAACGGGGACGCCGAGGGTACTGGTGGCTGGACACTCTCGGCGTACCCTCCGGCTCAGGCGGCGATCATGCCGGGGATCGGCGCCAATGGCACCAACGGCGTGCAGTTGTCCGCGCCGTGCGGCACACAAGCCGAAGCGACCGTTCCGGTCTCGATCCCGGTCGCCGATGCGACCGGCTCTCCAGCGCTCACTTTCTTCCACAGCGGTGCGACTAGCGCCGACGCCGGGGTCGCGCTCGAGCAGCTGTCGCTCGCGCTCAGCGGAGACGGCCTGCCGACGATCGATCGATACTGCATCCCGGCTCCCCTGCGCGGCTCGGTCGTAACGTTTGACGTACTGCTCGGTGGCGGAAACGCGTGCACCGGCGTCGTCAACCAGGCGGTCATCGACGACGTCGCGGTCGCGAACGATCCGGCGTGCGGCATCGATCCGTACGTTGCGGATCCGGGGTTCGAGTCCGGGCTCGGCTCCGTGCCAGGGACGTCGGCGGCGCCGGTCGTCGCGGATCCCGCGGCGCACGGTGGCACGCGCGACCTCCAGCTCACGGCGATGGGCCCGTGCGCGGGCGCATCCTACCAAGCGCTCGTCGCGACGCCGCCCGTCTCACCTGGTGAAGGCGCCGCCGTGTCGTTCTATTACAAGAGCTCGGGGGGCTACCAGTTGCTGTTCTCGACGTACAGCGACACGTCGACCATGCCAACAACCTCTCTGACGTTCGACGGCCAGTGGCACCAAGCCTTCGTATGCATCGACCCGCGCCACCCGGGCCGCACACAGACTCTCACTTTCAGCCTCGTGGTGGAGCCAACGAGCGAGGGGTGTATAGACGGTGGCGGGACCGCGGTGCTCGATGACCTTGCGGCGGTCAGCACGCCGATGTGCCCGGCGATATGAGATCGGCTCTGCGCCTCGGGCACTCGCGACGGCAGTCTCAGCTCACTGCGCGGCCGCAAGTGGTTCGGCAACGACGCGGCAAAGCCCGTCGCCGGGTACGCGTCGATGGCTGCGCGTGTGGGCGCGCCGATATGGTGCGGCGAGTTCGGAGAAAATACCGCCGACGCAGTACGCGAGCAGCTGGCGCTGTTCGATCAGACGGCCGCCGTCACGGGCCCGCGTCGAAGCTATCCGCGTCGTCTTCACGCCGGCGCTAGCTTCCAGCCGCCATTCCGTCGCGCGTAGATCGCGCGCTCGGCTGGATCGAGCTGGAACAGATGGACCCACTCGTTGTCGACAACGTCGCGCACTTTGCCGTGCTTCTCGAGCACGCGATCGATCGCCGGACGCGGCGCTTCGATGAATACGGCGAGCCGGAGCGGCGCATGGACCCAGTGCTCGCCATCGTTGAGCGATTGCAGCGCCAAGCCGATGCGGAGATCGCCGCCGTTGCCCTCCAACACGCCGAGATGGCCACCCACGATGTTGTGGAGCACCTTGTCGCCGCAGCCGTAGCGCGCGTTATCGACGGTCGATGCGTAGTACTGGAAGTTGATCCAGTGCGCGACGACCATCGGGCCGGTCATGATCGCTTCGAGCACGCCGACGTCGGGGTCGTCCGCACTGCGATAGTCGTGCAAGAACGCACGTCCTGCGAAATTGATGTGCCGGCTGCGCTCGCGCGGCGCGATGATGAACAAGGCATTGCCGGCGAGGCCCCACTCGGGACGCACTTCGGCCCAGTTCTTCGCGCGCCGGATCACCGCGGTATGCAGCTTGGCGTCGGACAGCTCGCCGAGGCCGAGCCGCGGGGCGCGCTCGCGCCGGGTCGTCGCGCTCGCACGCTCGAGTGCCGCGCGTGCGTTGACCAGGTCGGCCTGGTGCGCCGCGGTCTCGATGCCTTCGACGAACATCGTGATGTCGTCGGTGGTCGTGTTGTGGAGGCAGCCGACGAAGATCGTCGTGGGCGGGATCGCGATGCCCTTGGCCGCGAGGCCGGCGCGGACTTGCTCGTCATTGAACAGCGCGGCCGCCGCGCGCGCGTTGACGTCGCCGGGTTGGCCGCAACAAGCGCCGCAATCGAGGCCGGCGGCGTGCGCGTTGTTCTTCGACTCACTGCCGTGCCCGACGAGCAGGACCACGCGCGCGAAGCTCTTCGTCAGCCCGATCGCGCGGAGAAAGCCTTCGGCGAGCTGGCAACGGTCGGCGGGCGTGACCGCGGTGCCGTCGACGTGGCTCGTGATCCGCGGCAATCGCGTCCGGCTCTCGTGGTCGGTCAGGCCGACGTGGTCGTGATGGTCGGGGCGATGGGTGAATTCGCTGAACGCGTCGCGGTAGAGGTTGCGCGCGAAGAACGGTCCCATCGCATCGACGAACGCGAAGCTCGACAGCGAGCTCGATTTGAACGCCTTCCACGCGTTCTTGGCTTCGAGCCGAGCGTGCCGCGTGTTCTCGAGCCCCGGGCGCACGTTCGTATCGGTGACGCGATACTTCGGCGCCAAGATTCCTGGGAGCTGCGGACGGGCTTCGTCGGCCGCGAGTTGCTGGTACTCGATCGGCACGCCGAAGAAGCCGGCGGCGCCAAACGTCTGGATGTCAGCGCCCTGGGCCTCGAGCGCACGGCGAAACACTTCCGACCGCACGTCGAGGCAGAACGCGGCCTGCAACTTCGGTGATGCCGGTCGCATCGCGTCGAAGCCTTGCGGCAGCTGCGGGCGCACCTGAGCCAGCAACGCGATCTCTGCTGCGCGCTGCAGGAGCCAGTCGTCCGATCGCGCCAACTGCGCCGCGCGATCGATCGCGGACCAGCTCGACATCGCGAAGCGCCAATCGGCCGTGATCGTGTCATCGCTCGACCGCAGCAGGATCCATTCCCACGCGAGGCGAACGGCCAACAGCTCTTGGATGTCGTCGCTGTCGCCGCCGTCGAGCCGCGCGGTCCACCGCACGTAGGCGCACCACGACGCCCAGCCGTTGATGTCGAGCAGGAGCGCCGAGAAATAGCGCTCGCGCTGCTCCAAGGGAACGCCGAGGTCCGCGCAGCCGCGGGTGATCATGTCGTCCGCGGTGCCGGGGAGCGAGCTCAGCGTCGAGCGGTACCCGGCGAGCTCCATGAAGATGTTGGGCATCGGATCGGCCTGGGCCTGAGCTCGCCAGCTCGCATACAGGCCGCCTTCTCGAACACCGCCGACCTGAGCCTGGCCGCCGTCGAAGTACGAGGCACAGAACCGGCTGATCCGCTCGATCACGAATTCGCGCCAGGAGTGCTCGTGCTCGCGACGGCGAAGCGCCTCGAGGACATCGACGACGAGCGGGCGCCGCGACGAGGTCGGCTCGCGGATCCAGAAGCTCGCGAGCAAGTCTTCCTCGGTCACGTCGGTGCCACTCTCCGCGAGCGCCTCCTGCACGTGCTCGGAGCGAATCCGTCCGGCGCGCCACTCCTCGGCGTACCACTTGCGCGGCATCAGTAAGTGCGCGCCCGAGAGCGCCGCCAGATCTCCGGCGACTTCCGGAATCGGCTTGCCGGTGCGTGCCCAAAACGGGTTCACCGCGATGAAGCGATCGAGCGGCCAGGTCGGCGCGATGCTCGCGCATGCGCGATCGACGGCAGTCTTTAGCCCGGGGTCGGTCATCTGAATCCCGGTGGCCACAAGCGGAACGTCACGCGCGTGAACCAATCATCGATGTAAAGGCCGCTGACGAGGTGCGGTTGCAGCCGGTTCGCGAACCAGCCGTTCGGGCTCGTTTGCAGGATCGTCTGCGCCAGGAACAGTACGACGAGCCCACCCACGACGATGTTCCACTTGAGAGCCGAGGTCTCGACCCCGGCATTGAGTTGGGGAGCGATCAGCTCGAACAACACGTGCCAACCGAAGTACGCGGCGGCGGCACCGAGCGTGAACCCGAGTGCGATCAAGAATGGCCGAACTCCGGCGGCGATCGCGCGCCCGAGCATCGGGGCAAAGCTGAGGCCGAGGACGAGCGACAGCGGGGCGACCGCCATCGGTAAGTGAACCGACGGCAGGATGTCGGACGCGTAGTACGGCGCGACGAACACCGACAACAGAACAAGGCCCGCCATCAGATGCCAGATCCGCATGCGTGGACTGTGAACGAGGTGCGACCCTCGCCACTGCTGGACGACCGAGCCCGAGCTCAAGAACGTGTGCGCCTTGTAGAGCGAGTGCGCCAATAAGTGCATCAGCGCCAGGTGCCACGCGCCGAGCCCGCACTGCACGAGCATGAAACCCATCTGGCCGATCGTCGACCACGCGAGCACACCCTTGATCGGAACGCGCGTCATCATCACGAGCGCCGCGATGATCGTGGTTCCGAGCCCGACGCCGAGCAGGATGCTCTGCGCGATGTACGCGTGGGCCATGAGTGGCGCGAGCCGGATCATGACGAAGCCGCCGATGTTGACGACGCCGGCGTGGAGCAGCGCGGACACCGGTGTCGGCGCTTCCATGACGGCCTGCATCCAGCCGTGAAACGGGATCTGCGCGGACTTCAGCAGCACGCCGAACACCATCAGCACGGTCGCCACATGAAGCGTCGGCGAGAGCCCACCGCTGGACCGCGCGAGGGTGTTGACCACGTCGATCCGGAGCGAACCGAGCTCGCCGCCGATCAGCACGATCGATGACACGAAGCACGCGTCCGCGACTCGCGATAACAGGAACTTCTTGTGGGCGACGATGATCGCCTGGCGGCGCGTTCGAAAGAACGTCAGCAGCTGGTGCAAGCCGACGTCCGTCGCGAACCACGCGACCACGAGCACCGCGAGGTGATTCGACGTGACGAGCACGGTGACCGAGCCAACCGTCAGCAAGAACGAGCGCGCAAAGCGATCGAGCTCGCGTTGCCCCGCGAGGTACGACCGTGCATAGCGGATGACGACGACGGCGAGCGTGGCGACCAGTACGAACATCGCGCTCGACACGAGATCGAGTTGCACGACGTCGTTCATCCCGGAGTCGCGCGCCATCACGCGAGGATCGAACCCGACGAGCACCAGCAGCGGGTGAAGGGCGACCGCGAGGTACGTGAGTCCGGCCGCCAGCGTCGTCACGAACACCGCGACCGTGAGAAAACGCGCGCGTTGTCGCGAGATCAAGAATGCAGGGATGACGAGCGTAGCTGGCACGAGCGCTGCGAGAAACAGCGGGACGAGCGCGAGGAATTCACCGCCCGTCATGCACCGCTCCGTTCCGCTCGCGAAGCATCATGGAGCGCGGCCGAAGCCTCGTTCGTTGTCTCCACACCTCTCGCATCTTAGAGCTGAGCGCGCCCAAAGTGGTCGTGCCGCGAAACGCTTTCATCGAATACATAGCTACGGGAGTCGTGAGACCTTCGGCCCACGGCGCATCGCGACGGTCGTTGACTACAGCCAGCGCTCGCTCCACGCCCACAGCCGCTGCGCGATCTCCAGATCGATCGCATACGGTCGCACGCCATCGTCGCCCTCGGTCTTGACCGCCGCGATGTCGCAGTTCTCGCAGTACACGCCGCCGAGGCCTTCGAGTTGTGGGCTGGTCGCGCACCACACCGTCGTCGCGGCGCCCTGCTCGACCGTCTTGAAGCTGCCGATCCGACGAGCGCGCTCGATCACGAGCTTCATCTCCTCGGGATCGTAGTGGCGCGCCAGGTCGGTATCGAGGATCGCGCCCGGGTGTAGGGCGAACGCGCGAATGCCATCGCGCTGGTAGAGCCGGTCGGCCTCGACGGCGAACAGCACGTTCGCGGTCTTCGATTGACCGTAGGCGATCATCTTGTCGTACGGGCGATGGTCGAAGTTGGGGTCGTCGAAGTCGAATGCCGAGCGAACGTGACCGCGCGACGACAGCGTGACGACGCGAGCCCCGCGCGCGCGTTGCAGCGGCTTGATCAGGCGCGCCAACAGCCGAAAGTGCCCGACGTGATTCACCGCGAGCTGCGACTCGAGCCCGCGCGAGTCGCGCGAGAGCGGGGCGGCCATGATCCCGGCGTTGTTGATCAAGAGATGCAGCGGGCGATCCCCGAACCGCGTCGCGAACGCATCGATCGTCGCGGGCGCGCCGAGATCGAGCTCATCGATCGTGACGTTCGCGAGCCCGGCGAGCGCGGCGGTCGCCTTCGCCCGATCGCGCGCCGCCACGATCACGTGCGCACCCGCGGCGGCGAGCACCCGGGTTGTCTCGAGGCCGATGCCGGCGTAGCCACCGGTTACGATCGCGGTGGTGCCGTCGAGGCGGCGCCCGCCGATCACGTCGCGCGCGGTGGTGTGGGCTCCGAAGCCCGATGGGATTGGTTGTTGCGTTGACATGGATGACCTCTTCAAGGCATCGGCCCGAGCTCCCACGGCGGTGGCGTCATCTGCTTCTGCAGATGCTCGATGAAGGTCTTCACCTTCGCCGATAGGTGGCGCGCCGTAGGATACACGACGTGCACCGGCGTCGAAGGCGCGCTCCAGTCGGGCAGCACGCGCTCGAGCCGACGCGCACGCAGGTCTTCGATGCACAGGTACGCGGGAAGTAGCGCGATCCCGACGCCGGCGGCCGCGGCGGAGTGCGCGATGTCCATCTCGCTCACCAGCAACCGCGGAGTGACCGCGACCTGCGCGGATTCGCCGCCGCTCTGTAAGCGCAGCGTCACCGCCAGCGAGCCCGCACCGAAGATCAGGCAGTCGTGCGCCTTCAGATCTTCGGGCGCGCGCGGACGGCGTCATTTCTTGAGGTCGGCGCCCGCGTCTCGAGGTCGCGCTCTGAAACAGCGCTCGGCTCGAGTCCACACAGCGAGCCGTCACTTGCCGAGCAGATTGCCTGGACTCGGCTCGGGGAAGGCCAGATTCATCTGAGTGAGCCGCGCCTTGATCGCCGGTAGCGCCGCATTGGTCGGATCGTGGGTCACGACGGCGCGGACGATGCGCTGCGCGGCGCCTCTCGATTGACTCGCGTATTGGCCGGTATCATCGAGCAGGGACCCGACGGCGGCCACCCAGCTACCGTCGCCTTCGTAGTGGAGCCAGCTGCGGTTGGCGCCGGCCGGGCCGAACTTATCGACCGTGATCTGTTTCGGCGGGTCGACGAACGGAAAGCTGACGTAGCACTCATCTTCGGTGACGTCGCCCGCGCGGCGATAGTACTGGGGGGTGCCGAAGCCGGTGCCATAGGCGACCTCTTCGTTCACGTAAGCAGCCGCGCCGACGACGTTGAAGATGCGGAAGCATCCTGGAGATCCGCCTCGCTTACCGAACTGGGCTTGCGACTCGCTGATCAGCTCGCCCTTGGCCGACGTGACCTTCACCTTCGCGAGACCACTCACCTCCGACGTGGCGCGGCCGCGAGCGGGGACGTCGATGGTCTGCTTCCCGCCGTCGCCATCGATCGTGATCGACACTGGAATATCGAGACCGTTGAGCAGGAACACGTGCGGATCGCGCGTCTTGCCGGAGCACGCGGCGATCGTCGCGATCGCGACAAGCGGGGTGATCGATCGGTAGGTGTCCATGCGGTCGTCCTCATTGCAGGGCCGAGGCCATCGCGCACCGCGCGCAAGCTCACGCAATCGCTCGTCGGTGAATCAGGGTCGTGCGTTGCACCGAGTTGCATGCATGGTTGCACCTGTCGCGGTCGCGAGCGAGTGCCGTTCGCGCTCCCCGCGGTACATTCGACGCGTCCGATGACCTTCACGATTCGCGAGCTCGACCGCGCCAACGATCGCATAGGAGTCGAAGCGATCGACACCTCATTCGAGACCGCCACGGTGTTCGATCTCGTCACGACGCCGCGCGCGATCGAGCTGGTCGAGCGCCCGCTCGCCCAGCCGATCACGAAGCGTTACTCGATCCGCGAGGTGTTCGCGGACTGGGCGCGGTGGGACCAAGGCTGGGTCGCGGTCGACAGCGACGGACAGATTCGCGGGTTCGCGACCGCCGAATACGAGCCGTGGCACCAGCGCGCGATCTTGTGGTTCTTGTACATCTCGCCCGCATCGCGCCGCCAGGGCATGGGCCGCGCGCTGCTCGCCCGCGTCGAGGATTTCGCACTCGAAGCAGGCGCGACTCACGTGTGGTTGGAGACCAGCAACGTCAACGTTCCTGGCATCGCCGCGTACGGTCGGCTCGGCTACGCGTTGTGCGGCGCCGATCGCCTGTACTACGGCCGGTACGCGCCGGGCGAGACCGCGATCTATCTCGCGAAAGAGCTGCGAGCGCACTAACGGGGTAGCAGCACGAGCTTGCCGGTCATCCGTCCGGTCTGGCTCTGGCGATGCGCCTCCTCGACGTCCGCGAGCGGCAGGCGGGCTGCGATGTTCACCACGACGTGCTTCGCGGCGACCGCGTCGACGACCGAGCCGAGCCGCGTGCGAGTAGCCCTTCCCAAGATCGTGCGCGAGCGAAACGGCGGCACGAACATCTGCAACATCGCCGCAGGCGAGTCGCCGGCAACCATGACGTGTCGGCCACCCGGCGCGAGCAGCGATCGGCACTGCGACGCTGGATAGCTGCCGGTGCAGTCTACGATCGCGTCGAATGGCCCGTGCGCCCGCGCCTGATCGAGCGGGTCTCCGGTCTTGTAGTCGATCACGACATCTGCGCCGAGCTCGCGAACGAGCGACGCGTTCGCGCCCGAGCACACGCCGACGACCATCACGGCGTTGCACGAGTGCTTGGCGATCTGCACGGCGAACTGGCCGACGCCACCTGAGGCGCCGAGCACGAGCGCGCTGCGATCCGCCGTGATCCGCCGAAACTCGGTGAGTGCCATCCACGCGGTCACACCGGCGACGGGGAGCGCGCTCGCGGCGTCGAACGGCACGTTATCGGGAAGTGCGCAAACTTGGTCGACATCGACCACGACGGTGTCGGCATAGCTGCCGTGCTGACCGCGCGCGAAGTTGGTGCCGCCGACCACGCGCTGGCCGACGACGAGATCACTGACGTTGGCTCCAACGGCTTCGACCACGCCGGCGAAGTCGACGCCGAGGATGATCGGCCCTCGCGGTCCACGCAGCGGTCGGATCGTTCGCGCCGCGAGCCGCAACGGGACACCGGGGAACGCCTGACGCTGGCGCCGCTGC
>CAZDGY010000060.1:0-9492 GCA_964504685.1 uncultured Kofleriaceae bacterium
AGGGCAATGTCCCGCCGCCGCTCAAGGTCCCCGAGATCGACGAGAACTTTCAGACCGCGGTGCCCGGCCAATACTTGATCGGCGAAGTCGCCGGTAAGCCGCTGGTCAAGAGCGCCGCGAACCTCGGCCGCGCGGTGATCGAGCACATGCTGTCGACCGGTCTGCAGCCGGGCGTGATCGGCGCGGGCATCGGCGTCGATGTCGCGATCGTCGGCTCGGGGCCCGGCGGCTTGTCGGCGGCGCTGTCGTGCATTCAGCGCGGGCTGTCGTACGTCGTGCTCGAGAAAGAGCAGCTGATCGCATCGACGATCGCGCGCTATCCCAAAGGCAAGCTCGTGATGGCCGAACCCTACGACAGCGAGAACGTCTCGCTGCTGCCGGTGTTCGACTCCAGCAAAGAGCAGCTCATCCCGATCTGGAAAGAAGTGATCGATCGCGTCGGTCTGAAGATCAAACAAGGCGAGTCGGTCGAAGACGTCAAGCCATCGCCGCTCGGCGGCTTCGATATCCGCACGACGGTCGCATCGTATCGCGCGCAACGCGTCGTGCTGTCGATCGGTACGCGCGGCAAGCCGCGCACGCTGCAAGTCCAAGGCGAGAACCTGCCGAAAGTATCGAACCTGCTCGACGATCCCGACGATTGGCAAGGTCGCAACGTGATCGTGATCGGCGGCGGTGACAGTGCGGTCGAAGCGGCGCTCGCGCTCGCCGACGCCGGCGCGAAGGTCATCATCTCGTATCGCGGCAAGGGGTTCGCACGCGCCCAGCCGAAGAACAAGCAGACGATCGAGCAGTACGCGTCCGAGGGACGGGTCAAGGCGAAGCTAGGGTCGCAAGTGCTGCAGTTCGACCCCGACTCGGTGACGCTCGCGCTCGCCGACGGCACGCAGAAGCGCTATCCGAACGAAGGCGCGTTCGTGTTGATCGGCGCCGATCCGCCGGTGCAGTGGCTCGAGAAGATGGGCATCCGATTCGTCGAGCGGCCGCATCAGTATCAGCTCGGCAAGAGCGATGATCTCGTCCGCAAGTTCGTGCCGCGCGCGATCGAATGCCCAGAGGACGCCGCCCGCGCCGCCGCGCAAGCTCTCGGTGGTCAGGTCGGTCCCGCTCCGGCCCGCGCACCGTCTCGCAGCCCGACCGGTGGCCAGCCGGCGGCGAGCGGTCCGCGCAAGTGGCTGCGCTCGGCGACGAGAATCTTCCGCCCTGATCGCGCGGGCTCGCAGATGTCGGTGATGACGCCGCTGCCGGTCAAGACCGAGCGCGCCGCCGGCGCGAAGGGCAAGAAGTTCGATGCGCCGGTGCCGCTGTCCGAGTTCGCGAAACAATCGCGCGGTCAGCACACGGGTCACGGGCGGCGCGATGCGCTGTCGGCCGGCGAGCGCACTCGCATCCTGCGCATGCTACGCGATGAGGGCGGCCGACTCGCAGACGAGGACTCGCAGGTGTTCATCGGCTCGGCGCCACCGCCGCCGGCGTACGACTTCGACTTCGATGACGAGCCGGCTGCGCCGCCCGCTCCGGGTCGCCCGGACGTGCCCGCGACTCCCGCGGTCGTGGTCGGCCTCGCTCAGGCGAACTCGCGGCGCGGCAAGCGCCCGACGAATGCGCCGCCGCAGGCCAGTGGCCGCGCGAAGCCGCCTGGCCCGCCACCCGGCGCCCGCAGCAAGCCTACGACCGCCCCGCCGCCCGTGCCTCGAGGCGCAGCCGGTGGGGGCCGCCGGCCGGTGCCACCGCCGTTCGGCGACGAGGCGACCCGCCAGGTCAACGATAACGAGCTGATGGCCGCCTTGCGCGCAGCCCCCGGCCCGGGCCAGGCGAAGTCACAGTTCGACGAGCCGACCCGGCTGGGCGAGATCGACCCGCGGTTCCTCGACGAAGAGGCCAAGCGTGCCGCGTCGGAGCCCAAGTTCCTGTCGGATGCACCGGCCACCGAGATCGCGCCGTTGCGCAGCACGTCATTCGACGACAACGAGGCGACGCGAGCGTCGAACATGGACGGCATGGCTCAGATCGAGCGCAACAACCGGCCCCCTCAGGCGCCGGCGCGCGAAGAGCGGACCCGTACGGTCGACATCAGGAACGATCGCAGCATTTCCGATATCGACTGGGACCTCGATTGAACCGCACCGTCGACTGATCTCTGTACGACCGCGGTAATCGGCCGAATGCTCCTACGAGCCCCATGCCGACCGCCGTCATTGTCGACGACTCGCCTATCGTCCGCACGCAACTGCGCCAGATCCTTACCCGGGTCGGGTGCACCGTGGTGGCCGAAGCCGCCACCGGCGACGCCGTGCGCGCGCTCTACGATCAACACCGCCCCGATCTGATCACGCTCGATATCGTGATGCCGGGCAAAGACGGCGTGACCGCGGCGGTCGAGCTGCTCGGCGCGCACCCGTCCGCGACGGTCGTGATGTGCACGTCGCTGACGACCCGCGACAAGATCCTCGCCTGCCAGCGCGCGGGCGTGGCGCACTACCTGCTCAAGCCGTTCGATCCGCAGCGCGCCGAACAAGTGCTGCGCTTCGCGCTCGAGCGCGGCGACACCGCGGTGGTGCGGAGCTCGCCGTGAACTGCCCCGGCTGCCGGCGCGATAATGACCCGCGGCGACGTTACTGCGGCTGCTGCGGCTACAACTTTCAGCCGGTGTGCCGGCGCTGCAGCTTCTCGAACGACAAGGACGATCGGTTCTGTGGCGGCTGCGGCGCGCTGTTGATCGCCGCCGAAGGCTGCTCGGTGCCGCGCGCAGCCTCGCCGAAGCTCGATCCAACCGCACTGCCATTCGGCAGTGCTGATCGCCAGGCGCAGGTCCCGGCCATCGAGCCGGTCTCCGCCAAGCGGGTGCCGCCGCCGATTCCCGGCGTCGCGCACGTGCCCGCCCCGGTGCGCGCGGTCGAAGTTGCAACGGGTGCCGCGGCCGAGCTCTCCGACCTGTTCGACACGCCTGCGGTACGCGTCGAGGCGCCGAAGCTGCCCGAAGTCGGGATCAACCAAGACGATCTCGATCGCCTGTTCGGAGTGGCGCAGTGACGAGCTCTGCCGGGTTCACGGTGCGCACGCCCGCAGCGACGCCACCGACACCGACGCGCGCGTTGCCGCTCGAGCTGCTGCGCGAACGATCGCCATCAGCCGCAGCGCTCAACAAGGCCGGCTTCGCCACGATCGAGCAGCTCTACGATGCGGTTGCCGCGCAGTTCCGCCTGCCGCGGCTCGCGCTCGACACGGTCGAGATGGCGTTCGATCTGTCGAACCTCGTGTCCGCCGAGATCGCGGCGAAGCACAAGATCGTGCCGGTGTTCGCGACCGCCGAAGAGCTGACGATCGCGACGTCGGATCCGACGCAACTGCCGTTGCTCGATTGGCTCGGCCGCCAAGCCCACCGCGCGATCAGCTGCGTGCTCGCGACCCCGATCGAGATCGAGCGCGCGCACGGCCGGCTCTACAACCTCCGTCGCGCCCCCGCGATCGATGACGCGGTTGACGTCAGCCAAGAGGACCTCGCGGCCGCCTCGCAGACGGTCAACGCGATCATCGCGGGCGCGATCGATCAGCGGGCGAGCGACATCCACATCGAAGCGACCGAGCGCGAGACGATCGTGCGGTTCCGCGTCGACGGAGCACTGCGCCAGATCGATGCGCGCCCGATCGAGCACCACGCCGCCGTCGTCTCACGTATCAAGGTGCTCGCTCAGCTCGATATCTCGATCCATTTCGCACCGCAAGACGGTCGGATCAAGCTGCCGTCGGCCGCCGGCGACATCGACCTTCGCGTCTCGGTGCTACCGACGTATTGGGGCGAGAAGGTCGTGTGCCGGTTGCTCGACAACAAGCGCGCCGCACAACCGCTCGAAGCGATCGGCTTTCCGCCGGCGCAGCAAGCGAAGTTTCTCGAGATGGTGCGCTCGCCCTATGGGCTCGTGCTCGTCACCGGCCCGACCGGCTCCGGCAAGAGCACGACGCTGTACGCCGCGCTCAACGCGGTCAAAGACAGCGAGCGCAACGTCGTTACCGTCGAAGATCCGGTCGAGTACCAGCTCAGCGGCATCAACCAGGTGCAAGTCGCGCCGAAGCGCGGCCTGACGTTCGCGAGCGCTCTGCGATCGATCCTGCGCCAGGATCCTGACGTCATCCTCGTCGGCGAGATCCGCGATCACGAGACCGGCCAACTCGCCGCCGAAGCCGCGCTCACCGGTCACCTCGTGCTCAGCTCGGTCCACACGAACGACGCGCCGAGCTCGATCACCCGCATGATGGAGCTCGGGGTCGAGCCGCACCTGCTCGCGCCATCGCTGATCGGCGTCGTCGCGCAACGCTTGGTCCGTGCGGTGTGTACCCACTGCGCCGAGCGCTACACGCCGGAGCGCGCCGAGCTCGAGGCGATCGGCTTGCCAAGCGTGCCGGCCGGAACCCAAGTCGCCCGCGGCAAAGGCTGCAGCGCATGTCGCTTCACCGGTTGCTCTGGCCGCGTTGCGATCCGCGAGCTGCTCGCGGTCGACGACGAGATTCGCGCGCTGATCACGAAGCGCGCACCGGTGGACGACTTGCGCGCGACCGCACTCGGTCACGGCTTCAAGACGATGCGCTACGAGGCGTTGCGATTGTGGCTCGCGGGGATCACGACAACACGCGAGGTTATTCGTGCCACCCGCGCCTGATGTCATCCATTTGCGCGCGGCGATTCACACGTTCCTGGTCATGGCGTCGGCGACGCTGCAGCGCGCGGTCGGCGTGTCTGCGACCGTCGTGTCGAGCGCCGGCGTTGTTCCGGAACCGGGCGCGCGCTACGTCGTGGTGATCGGCGTCGAAGGCGACCTCTCGGGCGTGACGTGGATCATTCCGCAGCCGCTCGCACAAGCGCTCGTCCGCAAGATGATCGGCTCGGCCGACCCCCCGTTCGATCAAACCGCACTGCCGTTCGGCGGTGCGGATCGCCAGGGGCAAGCCCGGACGATCGTCCGCGATGCCGCGATCGAGCTCGCGAACATCTTGATGGGCTGTGCGGGCGAGATGCTCGCGGGCTACGGCATGCGCGTCGAGCTCACCCCGCCGCGCCTCGCCGCGACGGTCGCGCCGGGCATCGGCTCGCGACTGTCGACTGCTCACGGCATGGTCGATGTCGTGTTTCACCCCGCGGGGCGCGCCGCGTGACGGTCGCGGGCGCAGCGGCGGCGGTGGCAGACAGCTTCACGCCTCCGCAGTATCCCGGCGCTATCCTCGCGCTCGACGGCGAGGGCCAGATCATCCAGGCGTGGCTCGGGCCGAACAGCCCGGTCGCGAGCGCGGTCGGCGACGTGTTCGCCGCGCTCGATGTTCACGACGCGGGCGCCGACGCGATCAAGCTCCAGATGCTGCTCGCATGCAGCTGCGTCGCGCTCGGCTCGGCTTGGTCGATGCTCGTCGTCGATGCGCCACGCGTATTGTGCCGCCGCGCCGGTGATCCGCTCCTCGTGCAGTGGCAACCGATCGTGCGAGCCGGCGAGATCGTCGCGGTCGCCGTGTTCGTCACCGCGACCGAGCTATCGCTCGTCGAGCCCGACGACCCGGTCGAACGCAACCGGATCTGCGTCGATGCGCTCGGCCTGCTCGACGAGTGCGAAGCGTGCGCGCGGCATCTTCGCGTCGAACCCGAGGCGCGTCAGTCGGTGCATCGCATGTTTCGCTCGCTCCACACGATCAAGGGCTCGACCCGCGGCGCGCGGTTACGCGCGATCCACACGCTCGCGCACGAGATCGAAGGCGTGCTCGACGTGCTGCGCACGCAGGCCGACGGCGTGCCGCTCGACGTCGTCGACCAACTCCAAGCCGATCTGAGCCGCTTGCGCGGCGAGATCGCGGCGGCTCGCCCGCGCGGCGCGACCGACGACGCGATGACCGAGCTCGGCGGCGAGATCCAACCCGCGCTCGCCGACCTACGCATCGGCATCACCGCACTCGCCCGCGCCGATCGCGACGCGCTCGCGACGTCGGCCCAGGCGGTCGAGCGCATCATGGCCGCCGCCGACCGGGCCGCGATGCGCGGGCTGTGGTTGCAATGCACTGCCGCTCACAACGCGCTCGAGATGATGGTCGCCGACGTGATCGATCCGGACCTCACCGCCGAGCTCGTCGCACTCGATCGCCAGCTCGAGCTCTATCGCGCGGTCTACCGCGAGCTCGCCGCCAGCGACGCAGGCTCCTCGATGGTGGCCACGCTCGCGACCTGGCTCGACGCACCCGGCGATCACGCCGCTGGGATCGACGAGCTCGCGCGCGTGCTCGGTGACGCCGGCGTGACGAGCTTTGCCTCCGCACTCGCCGACCCGGATCCGTTCGCTTCGCGTCGCGCGCTTGCGGTGATCGCCGATGTCCGCGCGATGTTCGAGCCCGCGCGTCCGCGCGACGAAGCCAGCCATCGGCTGGAGCGCGCGCAACGCGATCTGATCACCGCGGTCGACCGCGCTGATCACGACGAGCCCGCCGCGACCCTCGACGCGGTCCGCGCGATCGCGCGCCGGCTCGTCTGGCTCCCGCTCTCGCTCGTCGCGCGCCGCGTCGTGCGCATGACGCGGACCGTCGCGAGCGAGCTCGGCAAGCAGGTCGCGGTCGAGATCGATGTCGGCGACGTCCTGGTCGCGCCCGAGATCGATCGGGTCGCCGGCGAGATCCTGATCCACGCGCTGCGCAACGCGATCGATCACGGCATCGAGGCGCCCGAGGCGCGGGAAGCCGTGGGCAAAGCAGGCGTCGGCAACGTTCGGGTCTCGGCTCGCGCCTGCGGCGAACGCGTCGTCATCACGATCACCGACGATGGTCGCGGCATCGATCTCGATAAGGTCCGTCGGATCGGCCGCAGCCAGGGCCTGGTCGCGGCCGACGCGATGGTGAGCGACGATCAGGCGATCCAGCTGCTGTTCGAGCCGGGGTTTTCGACCGTCTCGACCGTCACCGCCGTGTCCGGGCGGGGCGTCGGCATGGACGTCATCAAGTGCCTCGCGGAGGGCGCCGGCGGCCAGGTCCGGCTGACCTCGCGCCCCGGCCTGGGGACCGAGCTGATCCTCGATCTGCCGGCCACCGTCGGCTGATTCTGGCGCCGATCCTGGTCTAAAGTGGCTCCGTGCTTGCGACCCAGATCCGACAGAAGGACAGCGTGTTCTATTTCTGCGCCTACCCCGCCGAGGACCTCCTCGACAAGGCGCGGTTCATCCACCGGTTCTACGCGGAAGGCGCGCCGAGCCTGGCGGCTGACGAGGTCGAGGCGAGCGACGAGGTCGCCACGTTCATCTCGAAGATCGAGTCGACCGACGCGGCGTTTCAGCGCGAGCTGTCACGCGCGAAGGTCACCGCGATCAAGAACTTCTACGAGACCGCAGCCAGCCAGCCGCCGATTCCCGGCACGGTGCTGCTGTTCACCGAAGAGCGGCTGAAGTTCGACCCGGTCAAGCCGTTCGCGAACGTCGGCAACCTCCAAGAGCCGCGCGGCAAATATCTGATCATCGATGGTCAGCATCGGCTCGCCGCGCTGCACTTCTTCAAGCGCGAGCGCCCCGATGACGCGAAGACGATGCACGTCCCGTGCGTGATCTTCGACGGCAAGAGCGAAGACTTCGCGACCGAGATGTTCGTGATCATCAACTCGACGCCGACCCGGATCAACAAGTCGCACTTGATCGACTTGTACGAGAAGGTGTCGTGGGCCGCGCCCGATAAGAAGTACGCGGCGCGGGTCGTCGATCACCTCTATCGCGAGGGCGATAGCCCGCTGCGCTACAAGATCAATCGCCTCGGCGGTCGCAGCAAGCAGGAGAAGTGGATCCTGCAAGCCGAGCTATTCAACGAGATCCATCGCTGGGCGCTCACCGACTGGAAGAAGATCAAGAAGCGACCCAACTGGCAGCGCGAAGCCGAGAAGCACTACGAGGTCGTGCGCGACTTCTTGCGCGCAGCTGAAAAGGCGTGGGGCGACGCGTGGGGCCATTCGTCGTCGATGGTGACCCGACCGGTGACGCTCAAGGCGATGCTGCGGGTCTGTGCGGATCTCGTCGCCGAGGATCCGGATCCGGACGATCGCGTCAAGCGCTGGGCGCGTCGGCTCGCGCCGTGGGGCGAGCTCGGTCGCCAGTTCCGCGGCGAAGGGTTCTACGAGCGGTTCCCGGCCAAGGGCCAGGTCGAGCGCGTCGGTCGGATCTACAAAGAGCTCGCGCGCGCGGCGAACGTACAACGCCGCAGCAAAGACGTCGGCGACGACGAGTGACCACGTACTTCACGTGGCCGGATCGCGGGCTTCGTTATGACTGCCGCGGTTGTGGCGCGTGTTGCAAGGGCCTCGGCATCGGTCTCGATGCGATCGGCGGCCAGCTCGTTGCGCTCGTCGCCCGCCGGCCCGAGCTCGCGGCGTTCGTGCGCAAGCGCGGCGATGCCGTAACCGCGTTCAACCCGCGCGATCGCTGTTGGTTCCTCGCCGACGACGGGCTGTGCCGAGTCGAAGTCGAAGATGGCCGCGCCGCGAAGCCGGCGTCGTGCCGGTTGTTCCCGTTCAACCGCGTGTTTCGCGCCGGCAGCTACACGATCGTCGACTTCAACAGCGTGATCTGCCCGCTTCAGCTCGCGCCAGACCGCGACGGTGCCGCGCACGCCGACGTCCTCGCCGAGATCGCGACGATCCAAGACCCCGCGATCATCGGCACGTCGCTACCCGCCGACGACGCTCTGTTCGCGAGCGAGCAAGCGATCGCGGACGCGATCTTCGCGGGCGCGGACCTAGATTCGGCGTTCGCGGCGCAAGGTGGCGGCGAGCGCACGATGGCCGGGTTCGGCGAGCTCGCCGGCATCGCGTGGAGCGCGCCCGAGCCCGCGACGCTCGCAGCGGCTTTGCAGCTCACGCCATCGCTGCGCTTCAACGAGCTGTTCGGCCCGCGCAAGTACGCGCGCAGTGCCGTCGCCCGGATGTGGCTCGCGTGGCTCGGCTTCGCGGCGCTCGGCGAACGGCTCGCTCGACGCGCGCTCGGCATGCAAGAGCTGACGACGATCTGGTCAGAGCAAGCCGCGGTGATGCACGCGATCGCGCGCTGGGACGAGCCGGCCGTCCTCGCTCCAGGGCGGATCGAGCTACCGGGCGATCCGCTCGTCCGCGCGCTCGCTCAGGCCTGCATCGACAACCGCAAGCCCCGCCGCCCGCTCGGCGAGCTCGTCACCCGCGCGTTCGCCGGTGCCGAGCCGAGCGCGAAGGTCGCCGCGATCAAGCTCGCCGAGTCGGTCGTGCGCGACGCGTTCAAGACATAGCTACCAGACGACGCACGCGTTCGCGGGCGCCATCTTCGAGCCGGCCTTGCAGCGGAACGCCTTCGCGAACGCCGGAGACGCGGTCACGCCACCGTTGACGCGCCAATGAGCCGGCGAGTGAACGTCGACCGTCGCGAGCATCTGCTCGTAGTCCGGTCGCATTTTCGCGCACCACGCCTGGCCGAAGCCGAGGAAGAATTGAGATACCTGGAGCAAGAAAGAGCTGACATA
>CAZDGY010000060.1:9502-14458 GCA_964504685.1 uncultured Kofleriaceae bacterium
GGCCACGACCGTGTCGGGCGCGTTCGAGCGCAGCGCGCGATACGCGGTGAATGCGAGCTTCAAGCCGCCGATGTCGGCGATGTTCTCGCCGACCGTGTTCGCGCCGTTGAGCTTGCCGCCGCCCGGCACGGCGTAGCCGCTGTACTGATCGATGACGCACTGAGTGCGCTGCTTGAACAGCTTCTCGGTCTCCGCCAGCCACCAGTTCGTCAGGTTGCCGTTTGCGTCGTACTGCGCGCCTTGATCGTCGAAGCCGTGAGTGAGCTCGTGGCCAACGACGACGCCCATGCCGCCGAGGTTCACCGGAATCGACGACTCGACGCTGTAGAACGGCGGTTGCAGGATGCCGGCCGGGAACACCATGCCGTTGAGCTGCGGGTCGTAATACGCGTTCACCGTCGGCGCGGACATCTGCCAATCGTCCTTGTCGACCGGCTTGCCGATCTTCGCGAGCTGGCGCGCGTGCTCCGCGCGACCCGCTACGAAGTCGTTGTGCGCGAACTGCTTCGGATCGATCTTGAAGTCGTAGCTGCGCCACTTCTTCGGGAAGCCGATCTGATACGTCATGATGTTGAGCTTCTCGAGCGCCTTGGTGCGGGTCGCCGGATCCATCCACGGCAGCGCCGCGAGGTTCGCGGTCATCGCCGCGACGATCGCGTGGACCTGCTCTTCAGCCGCCGCCTTGCTCGTGCCGCCGAACTTGTCGCGCACGAACACCTGACCGAGCAAGTCGCCGAAATCGCCGTCGGTCCACTCGGTGCAGCGCTTCCAGCGCGGCTCTTGCTCTTGCTGGCCGGTGAGCTTCGAGCGGAACGCGAACCGCAGATCGTCGAGCTTCTTCGTCAGGTACGGCGCGGTCGTGCGCAGCACGGTCGCGGTCAGGTAGTTGCGCCACACCGCCGGCTTCGTGTTGACGATCAGCGCGTCGACGCCGGCGAGGAATTCGGGCGACGTCACGGTGACGTCCTTGACCGGGCCGAGGTTCAGCGTCTTCCAGAACCCATCCCAATCGAAGTGGCTCATCGCCTTGGCGACGCCGGCGCGATCGATCTTGTTGTACGTGCCCTTCGGATCGCGACGCGCGACCTTGTCCTTCGACACCTTCGCGATCTCGGTCTCGAGCGCGATCACGTCGGCGGCATCCTTGGCCGAGGTCCTGTCGCCCGCTTCGGCGAGCAGCTTCGCGACGTAGTCTTGATACGCCGCGCGCATCTCCACCATCTTCTTGTCGTCTTGCTTGAGGAAGTAGTCGCGATCGGGCAGGCCGATGCCGCCCTGGTCGATCCCGGCGATCACGCTGCGCGCGTCACCCGGGTCTTGCGTGGGTCCGAGCGCGAATAGCGCGCCGATGCCGGCGGCATGGAGCTCGGCGACCGCCGCGGACAGCGACTTCGCGTCTTTGACCGTCGCGATCGTCGCGAGCAACGGCTGGATCGGCTTGAGGCCTTGCTTCGCGATCGTCGCTTCGTCCATGCACGAGCCGTAGAACGCGCCGAGCTGCTGAAGCAGTTTGTCGTCGCCCGGGTTCGTGCGCGCCTGCTCGAGGATGCCGTGCTCGTAGTCGAGGTTGCGATCGGAGATCGAGACGAAGCTGCGCATCGCGAGCGGCTTATCCGCCGGGATCTCGGTCTTCGCGATCCAACCGCCGCACGCGAATTGATAGAAGTCATCGCAAGGATCGGCGGTCCGATCGAGTGCATCGGGATCGAGTCCGATCGCGGTGAGCGACTTGTTCGTCACCGGCTTGCCGGGTTGCACCACGTCGTCGGGCGCTCGCTTCGCCGTCGAGCCACCGCCGTCGTCCGGCTTTGGCTCCGGCGTCGGTCCCGGCTTGGTCGAGGTGGGCTTGCTTGAACCGCAAGCGGCGGCGAGAAACAACAACGATGCAGCGATGCGCATGCGGGTTCGTTAGCACGCGCGCGCGAACCGATCTACGACGACGTTTGCTTGTCGCAGCCGTCGCACGTGTCGCAGTTTTCAGGGCGAAAACGCTCGGCGCAGACCGGGGAGCTCGCGGGCGAGCGCAGCGATGCACGTCTCGCCGTGCTCGAGGCCGCGTGCGACCGTCGCGGCGGCACCGTCGATGTTCGCGGCGCGCGGCACGAGCAACGCACGCAGTCGATCGTGGTCGTCGCGATCGCAGCTCGCCTCCGCGACAGCTCCGAGTAGCCAGCTCGCCTCGTCGGAACGAAGTCCGGCGAGCAGCTCGTCGAGATGTGAGGTCAAGAAGGCGCCGACCCGGTCGCGGTTCTCGCGAATGCCGACCGCCGACGTGATGATCGAGTACGAATCGCGCAGATCGAACGCGGAGTCGAGGGTGAGCGCGAGTGCGCGGTCGACGAGGCCCGGATCGCGAAACGATGCGAGCGCGGTCAGGATCCGCTGGCGGTCGTCGTGAGTGTGCGCCGCTCGTGCCGCCGCTAGGTAGCGCTCGAACCGCGCCGGATCGCCGTGCTCGGCGGCCACCGCGAGCGCGCCATCGACGAGATCGTCGGCGATGCCATCGCGCGTCGCGATCCAGTGATCGGCGAGCGCACCGGCTTCGCTCGCGAGCGCGGGATCGACCGACGCGACGAACGGCACGAGCACGTGACGCAGCTGCTGGCGCTGATCGTCGTCGGTGTTTGCGCGTTGCCAACCGAGAGAACGGGCAGTCTTGCCGAACGCCCGGCTCCGCCAGCGCCGCGAGGCTTGATACAGCGACTCGTCGAGCCAACTCGCCCGAGGCTCGACCGCGCGATCCGCCCAGCTCGCGACATGCGGATCGCTAGCCGAGGCGATCAACGGGGCGAACGCGAGCAGCTTGTCGACCGGCAGCTCGTCGCGCTCGACCATCGCGTGCAGATCGGCGACCAACATCGTCAGCTCCGCAGCCGTCGGCTTCGCGGCCTTGGCGATTCGCGAGTCTGGATCGAGCAGCGCCGCCGCGATCATCGGGTCGACCGACGAGCGGTAGTAACCGTCACCTTCGTTCGCGATCACCCAGGTCGGGCACGCTTGTAGCGGCAGCTCGGCCTGCGTCCCGTCGAGCTCGATGCACTTGCGCACGCTGAACGCGCCATCGCCGGCGCGCACGCACACCGGCACGCGCCACAGCCGCTGCGCGGCCGGTGCTACACCCGCCGGTAGCGATTGCTGTTGGTGCAGCGCGAGCGTGGCGCTGTGGCCAACGCACTTCACGACGACGCTGATCGTCGGCACGCCCGGCTGGGTCACGAACGTCTGGAACGCGGTTGCGATCGGCGGCCCGAGGTCGGTCGCCATCTGAGCGAAGAACTGATCGCCGGTCGCATTGCCCCACCCGTGCGCCGCGAGATAGTGCGAGATGAACGTCCGCCAGGCGTCTCGACCGACAAACGCTTCGAACATCCGGATCACCGACGCGCCTTTGAAGTAGGTGATGTCGGCGTCGAACGAGCTCTCGATCGCCTCGCGCGTCGTCACCGGGTTGCGCACCGCCTGTGCCGTCGTGGTCTCGTCCGCGAGCATCGCGCGATTTGCGAGCTCGACCCGGCGATCGCGATAGCGCCAGCTCGGCTCGACCGCGTCGGTGATGTTCATGTCCATCCATTCAGCGAGCGCTTCGTTTAGCCAGGTGTCGTCCCACCACGCGGGCGTCACGTAGTCGCCGAACCAGTAGTGCGCGAGCTCGTGCGCGACGATGTCGGTGTAGCCGAGCCGGCGTTCGAACGTCGCCTGCTCGGGTCGGATCAGCGCGAGCGATTGGCCCATCGCGACGATCCCGGGATGCTCCATCGTCCCCCAGTAGCGCGGCACGATCGCGACATCGAGCTTGCCGTACGGATACGGCATCGCGAAGTAGTCCTCGAGCGCGGCGACGATCGGCGGGGTCGTGTGCGCCGCCCAACCGAGCTCGGCCGCGCGACCCTTCGGTACGATGAAGCGAATCGGCGTGGCGAGCTGGCCGGTCTTGCCGCCGTCGATCACGTCGAATGGCCCGACGACGAACGCGACTAGATAGCTCGGCAGCGGCTTAGACTCGGAGAGCTCGACTCGCTTCATCCCGTTCGGCTCGTCGACCTCGCGGACGACCGGCGCGTTGCCGAGCGCGACGTGATCGCGCGCGACGTGGAACGTGAGCTGCCACGGCACTTTGAAGCCAGGCTCGTCGAAGCACGGGAACGCGCGGCGCGCATCGAGCGGCTCGAAGAACGTGTACGCGTAGCTCGCGTCGCCCTCGGTCTCGGCGTAGATGCCGCGACTGCGCTGATGATCGATCTTCGCGGTGAACGAGATCGCGATCGCGAGCGGGCCGACCGGCAGCATCGTGTCGGCGACGAGCCCGATCACATCGGGGCCGTGGATCACCCGGACGCTATGGCCGGCGAGCGCGGCGTGCGTGATGTCGAGCTCGGTCGCATCGAGCCAGACGACTCGCGTTGGCGTCACGACCGTGGCGGAGATCGCGACCGCACCGGCCGCGACGTTCTTGGCCGGCGCGATCGTGAGATCGAGCGCGTAGCGAATCGGCACGACATCGCCGGGCAACCGCAGCCCCGGCGGCGGCGGATCGCTCGCGGCTGGATGCGGCGCGACGGGCGGTAGCGAAGACGCGCAGGCGATCGCGACGGTCAACACGAGGGCAGCGCGCATCTGCGCGCAAGATACCCGAGCTCAGGTCACGGCGTCGCGCAGCTGACCGTAAGCAGGCCGTCGGGTGGCGCATCCCGGTCGCGCGCGACGTTGAGTTGCAGCCCGGTCGCCGTGTCAGCACAAGCCACAGGGGCCGAGTCGAGCCACCAACACGGGTGCGTACCGTTCGGTGCCGGCGTGGACTCGTTCAGCATCGCGCACGCCGGCATGTCCACGCCGTTTTCGGTCACCGTGCACGCCGGCTGCAGGCCCGGGTTCGCAACGTCGACGTCGACGATCGAGATGTCGCCCTCGATGCACGGGCTCATCATCGTGAACAGCTTGTCGCCGATCGCGGTGAGC
>CAZDGY010000061.1:0-14416 GCA_964504685.1 uncultured Kofleriaceae bacterium
CACGATGCCGAGGCTGTAGATGTCGCTCGCTTCGGTCGAGCGTTCGCCGAGCAACACCTCGGGCGCCATGTACGCGGGCGTGCCGAACACGGTCTGGGTGCCGGCGCTGACGATCGTGTCGGTGCCCTGCTCGGCCGGCATCGTCTTGCGCAGGATCTCGACGACCTCGCTCGCGGTGACCGCTCGCGTCCGCTGCGCTTGCGCGTGCTCGAGCCGGCGCGCGATGCCGAAGTCGACGACCTTCACGTCACCGGACGCACCGACGACGATGTTCTCCGGCTTGATGTCGCGATGCAGGATGCCGGCGCGATGCGCAGCGCCGACCGCCGCGGCGACCTTCGCGCAGATCGCGAGCAGCGCGCGGCGATCGGTTCGACCGGCGGTGTCTTGCAGCAACTGGCGCAGCGAGCGCCCGGGCAGATACTCCATCGTGATGAAGTCCTGGCCGTCGTGCTCGCCGATCTCGTAGATCGTGACGATGCCGGGGTGATTGAGCGCGGCGAGTGCCTTCGCTTCATCGCGCAGCGTGCTCTGCGTCGCGTCACGGCGCAGCAGCTTCAATGCGACATCGCGCTCCAGCGTCGGATCGCGCGCGAGGAACACCTGGCCCATGCCGCCATAACCAAGCAGCTGCACGATCTTGTAGCGCCCGATCGTCTCCACCCACCTGCACTGTATCGCTACGGGCAGTCGCTCGGACAGATCAGCGAGTCCTCGATCGCCGAGCACGTGCCATCGCCGCAGGTCGGCGCGTTCCCGCCGCAGCTCGTTCCCGGCGGGCACTGTGGCGAACAGCGCGCCCAGCAGTCGGGATCCGTACAACCGGCGAGCCCATCGCCATCGTCGTCATCAGCCGCGAGCAAGCAGCGCTCGACCGGCGCTGACGACACGAAATCGAGCACCTGCGTGTCGCCGAGCGTCGGACCGCCGGCGCTATAGCCACCGAACACCACGACCTGACGGCGAAATCCGTCATACGCGACCGCCGAGGCCCAGCGCTCGGTCGGAGCGACTTGCAGCTGAACCTCGGTCCAACTCGTGCCGTCCCATTCCCACGTGTCGCCGAACGCGCCGAGCCCCACGCCGCCGATCAGCATCACGCGCTCGCGCTGCGCGTTGTAGACCATGCCCAGGAACGAGCGTGGCGCCGGCGAGAATGCCGGCGTCACCTCGGTCCACGTCGTGCCGTCCCATTCCCATGTGTCGCTGAACGTCGTGGTGTCCGCACCGCCGAATAGCACGATGCGCTCACGGATCGGATCGTAGGCCATCGCGGCGCCACTGCGCGCGGGAGGCGACGTCGCCGGCGTGAGTTGGGTCCAGTTCGTGCCATCCCACGTCCACGTGTCGCCAAGCGAGCTCACGTTGTCGTAGCCGCCGAACAACACGGTCTGTTGGTGCACCGGGTCGTACGCCATCGCGGGCACGTAACGCGCCGACGGTGAAGCGACCGGTGACAACACGAGCCACGTCGTCCCGTCCCATTCCGACGTATCGGCGAACGGTTCGCCGCCACTCGACAGACCGCCGAACAGCACCAGCCGGCCGCGCACGCTGTCGTCGACAAAGCCGGCCGAGATTCGCGCCATCGGCTGCGTCGGCGTCGGTCGCGATGACCAGCCGTGCACATCCCAGATCCAGGTATCGCCGAGCGGATTCTCGCCGTTGTCCCAGCCGCCGAACATCACGACGTTGCCGTGCGTCGAGTCGTAGACCGATTGCGAATACGCGCGCGGCACCGGATTCACCGGCGAGGTCGGATTTGGCGACCACTGCGTGCCGCTCCACTGCCACGTGTCGCCGAACATCGTTCCGTTGAACGCTTGGCCGCCGAACAGCACGACGCCGACGGTAGAATTCGCGTAGACCAGGCCCGCATCGGCGCGCGCCTGCGGCGAGGATAATGGCGTCTGCTTGACCCAGTCGCTGCCGTTGTACGCCCACTGCTCGCCGCTCGGGCTGCCGGTCGCGTTGTAGCCGTCGAGCAGCACGATCATGTGGTTGGTCTCGTCATCCGCGAGTGCGCCGTCGAACGCAGGTCCGGGCAAGGTCAACGTCAGCAGCTGTTTCCAATCGTTGCCGTCGTACTCCCACGTCTCGCGTTGGCTCATGCCGGTGAACGGAACGCCGCCGTAGAGGAACACCGCGCCGTCGTCGGTGTCGTACGTCATCATGTGCCCGGTGACCGCGGGCGGTTCGTGCGCGGGATGCGCTTGCGACCACGTGGTGCCGTCCCACTCCCAGGTGTCTTGCAGCGGCACGTCGCTATCATCCGCGCCGCCGAACAGCACGGTGCGCGCGCGCACCGGATCGAACGCCATCTTCGCAAACGCGCGCGGTGGCGGTGACGACGCTGGCGCGAGCAGCGTCCAGGTCGTGCCGTCCCACGTCCAGGTATCGCCGAGCGCACCGGCCGCGCCCGCGCCGCCGAATAATACGGTGACGCCGCGCTTCGAGTCGTAGGCCATCGCCGCGTCGGACCGCGCCGGCGGCGACGTGATCGGGACCTGCCGCGACCAGTCCTTGAAGTTCCACTCCCAGGTATCGCCGAGCGTCTGCGTCGCGCTGAATCCGCCGAACAACACGATGCGCGAGCGCCCGCTGTCGAATGCGATCATCAGCTCCGAGCGCGGCGTGATCGGGCTCGGCGTCACGTCGGTCCAAGTCGGCAGCTCGATCTTGCAGGTCGAGGCGCAGCCGTCGCCCGACAGGCGATTGCCGTCATCGCATTCTTCCCCGAGCGCGACGTCGACGACGCCGTTGCCGCATTGCTCGTCGGAGTTGCACGTCGCGGAGCAGCCGTCGCCCGACACCGCATTGCCGTCGTCGCACGCTTCGCCGGGATCGATGATGCCGTCGCCGCACACGATCGGGTGACATGCGCCGCCACTGCACGCACCGTTCGCGATCGCGGTGCTCGTGCATCTGTCGCCGTCGGGCTTGCCGTCGCACGCCGCGGCAGCTTCGGCCGTCGCGCAGCCCGCCGCGGTGCACGTGTCGCCGGCGGGGCACTCGAGATCGCCGCAATGCACCGTCGGATCGGCGATGCAGCCGGTCGCTGCAGCGATCACCACGGCGAGCCACGACCTCATCCTCGCTATCGTACCCCAGCCGGCTTCAGCTTGTAGACGATGTGATAGCCCTTGCTGCTGCTGTTGAACTCGCCGCTCGTGATCCCGACGCCGTTCGCGAAGCACAGCGACTGCTTGTTGCCGTCGGCATCGACTCGCGACGTGTCCTCGAACACACACCAGCCGTGAGCTTCCGCACTGATACCTGCGATCGCGTCGCCGTCGATGTCGTTCTGCTTGACGTGCGTGACCTTGCGAAATGCCTTCGGCCGTGCGGCGATCACGATGCCGCGCATCGCATCGTCGACCTCCTTCGCGAGCTTCGCGAGCGCGCCGCCGCTATCGACGAAGCGCAAACCCTCGGGGCTCGCGTAGTAGTCGTGCTCGACGAACTCCGCGTCGAGGTGCGGCGAGCACGTCACGCGACTGACGAGCCCACGCGATGGCACGCTGACGACGGCGGTGACTTCGCGTTCGATGCAGCGGTGATGACCACGAGGGCGGCGAGCTCGGGCACGCGCATGCGACATAGTACGCTCGGGCCGGTCGGCTATTTCAAATACTACTCGACCCTGACGAGCGTGCCGGTGTAGTCGCAATCGCGAGCGGCCGAAAACTCACAGCTCACTTTCGGATCGTTTTTGACATCCCCGCCGCTGCACGTCAGCGCGCCACTGCCGCAGTCGTCGGAAAAGTCTGTCGTCACCGAGTAGTCGTGGATCACGTCGCCGGAATCGTCGATGTTGAACGTCAAGGCGCACGCCTCTCCGGATCCGCAAGCAGACGAGCAGCTGTTCGACGGGAGCGCGATTCTGATCGGCGCGATCGTCGGACAGGCTACGCTCATACTAATCGGAGTACCTGGACTGAGGGTGACATGCCAGGTCGAGCCGTTGTCGGCCCCGCCGTACCACTCCTCCGTATCGTCGCCCGTGCATCCGGTCGCGAATGCGATCACAGCGAGCCACTTCAACATGCGCTTCCGGTTTGCAACCGACGCGCCGCTGCAACCGCGCGAGACCGCGACCGGCGCCTCGCGAAACCGCGACAACGGTCGCTGCCCGAGCGACCGCGATGTCGTGATCTTCGCAGCGTGTCATCTCGACGTAACCGGCCGGCAGCACGCGGTACATTCGGCGCGACGTGACCGACCGCATTCTCTTCGGCGCGAGCTCGATGCTCGGCTGGTCGTTGCTGCGAGCGCGTCCCGACGTCACCGCGTATTGCAACACCGCGACGCGCGAGCCGCCGCCCGGCACGATCGGCGGGATCGATCTCGATGACGAGCCCGCAGTGGTCGAGCTGTTCTCGCGCGTGCGCCCGGCGCTGATCGTGCAATGCGCCGGCGTGTGCGACGTCGAGCACTGCGAACGCTCGCCCGAGTTCGCGTGGGCGGTGAACGTCGACGCGATGCGCATCCTGATCGCGCACGCACCCGCGAGCGCGCGCATCGTCTATTGCTCGAGCGACCACGTGTTCAGCGGCGACACCGGTCCATACGACGAGACCTCGCCCACCGATCCGCTCAGCGTCTACGGCCGCACGCGCGTCGCGGCGGAGCAGCTCATGCTGGAGCGGCCGAACACCGTGATCGTGCGCAGCGGTCCGTGGATCGGGCCGTCGGCGAGCGGGCGCAACGGTCACCTCGACTGGCTGCGCTCGCGCCATGCGCGCAAGCTGCCGATGACGGTCGTCGCCGACGAGGCGCGGTCAGCGGTGTGGGCAGAAGAAGCAGCAGCGCGCGTTTGGGCGATCGCGGAGTCGACGCTCACCGGCATCCGCCACCTCGCGACCGAGCGCGCCGTGTCGCGCCCCGAGCTCGCCGCGTACCTCAACGCGCGGTTCGAGATCGGAGCAGCCGTCCACCTGCAACACCGCCGCGATCGGCCAGCGCCACATCCCGGCCACATCGAGCTGCGCACGGTACACCGCGATGTGCTGGCGACACCGCTATCTACGGTCGCTGGCTAGTGACAGGTCGCGCCGGCGAGCCCGGCGGTGAACGAATCGATGCAGAACGTCAGCGACGCCGCACCCGACGCGAACGTGCAGCAGTCGTTGTTGGTCTGATCGGTGCAATCGGCGGACACGTGACAGAGTTGGACCTTGCTGGTCTCGCTGCACGTCTGGCCGAGGTTCGTCGGGCACGCGGCCGCAGTGGTGCACGACGTGCCGAGCGACGTCAGCCCGCACTGCGGGAACGTCCCGCTGCCGTTGGGGACCTCGACGCCGCAGCACACCGGCGTGGCGCCGCCGCACTCGGTCGGGCCATTGCAGTCGAGCTGATCCGCCATCGGGCAGCTCGCCGGCTCTTCACAAGTGAACGTCGTGGTCGCGCCGGGCGTGACGCAGCACCGGTCGTTGAGGTGACACGCGGGATTCGGGCCGCAGCCGAAATCGTAGTAGCCGATGTCGGGCGCCGCATCGACCGGCGGCGGATTGGATCCGTCGCTACGGCTATCGATGGGCGGGGGGTTCGACGACGAGCCGCCGCACGCCGTCGCGATCAGGACGAATACAAACCCGAGTGCGATTCGTGCGGTCATGCCCGGCTACGCTAACGCCGATCGCGGTCGCGGTGCGCGGTAAATGCGCTGTCTCATTTTTGGAACATGGCGTGTTAGCGTCCGAGGGTGGACAGGGCGACGTGAGCACACAGCAGTCGCAGGTTCGCACCGCGTTCGCCGGCTTGATCGGCAACGTGCTCGAGTGGTTCGACTTCGCGGTGTACGGCTACTTTGCCGACGACATCGGCAAGCTGTTCTTTCCGCAGTCGAGCCCGACCGCGCAGCAGCTGCTCGCATTTGCGGTGTTCGCGCTCGGATTCGTCGCGCGGCCGATCGGCAGCCTCGTGCTCGGCCAAGTCGGCGATCGCATCGGTCGGCGCGCGCTGCTCACGCTATCGATCGGCCTGATGGGTGGCTCGACGCTCGCGCTCGGCCTGTTGCCGACCTACGCGACTGCGGGCGTCGCCGCGCCGATCTTGCTCGTCGTGGTGCGGCTGATCCAAGGCTTCTCGCTCGGCGGCGAGTTCACCGGCTCGATGGTCTACACGACCGAGCTCGCATCGCCGGCGCTGCGCGGGTTGATCAGCAGCTCGACCGCGGCAGGCACGACGATCGGCTTCATCCTCGGCTCGGGCGCGGCCTATCTCGTCTCCGCGGGCCTCGATGCAGATGCCGCAGCGAGCTGGGGCTGGCGCATCCCGTTCGTCGCGAGCGTGACGTTCTGCATCCTCGGCTATCTGTTGCGCAAGGGCATCGTCGAGCCCGAGGAGGGCCACAAGGCGGCGGCCGAACGCCCAGCGCTGTTCGCGTCGCTGATCGCGGATTGGCGGCCGATCGTCCAGACCTTCGGCATCGTCGCGATGACGAACGCTGCCTACTACCTGACGTTCACGTTCGCGGTGGACACGCGCAAGAAGGAGCCGAATGGATCGAGCTTCTTGCTCGCGAACACGATCGTCTTGGTCGTCGCGCTGGTCGCGAAACCGTTCGGCGGCTGGCTGTCGGACAAGATCGGCCGGCGCAAGCTGATGCTCTCGCTGACCATCGCGATGATCGCGGTCGTTTACTTCGCGCTCGATTTCATGTTGAGCGGATCGCCCGTGACGTTCGCACTCGGTCAGACGCTGATCGCGATTCCGATCGGGATGGCGCTCGGCATGCAAGGCGCGATGGTGGTCGAGATTTTTCCTCTGCGTTCGCGCGTCACGTCGATGAGCTTCGCGTACAGCGTGACGCTCGCGCTCGCCGGCGGGCTTGCACCGTTCATCTCGACCTGGCTGATCCGCGCACTCGACGCGCCGCTCGTGCCTGCGTTCTACGTGATGATCTACGGCGTGATCGGCCTGGCGATCATGTGGCCGATGCGCGAGACCAACTCGCGCGTGCTGTCCGATTAGGCTCGGCACGAGTTAGCATCCGCTCATGGCAAAGCTCGTGTTCGGGATGTCGCAATCCCTCGACGGCTACGTCGACGACGCGGCGGGCACGCTGTGCATGCCGCCGCCGGGCCCAGAGCTGTTTCGTCACTTCATCGACGTCGTCGCCGGCCACGCCGGCGCCATCTACGGCCGCCGGATCTACGACGTGATGAGCTACTGGGACGTCGATCGGCCGGGGTGGGGTGCGGCGGAGCGCGACTTCGCTACCGCCTGGCGACGGCACCCGAAATGGGTCGCGTCGCGTACGCTCGCGTCGGTCGGGCCGAACGCTACGCTGATCCGCGGCGAGCTCGACGCGTTCGTGCGCGATCTGAAGGCGACGCTCGACGGCGAGCTCGACGTCGCCGGGCCCGAGCTTGCGGCAGCGGTTGCGCCGTTGATCGACGAGTACCGGCTCTACTTCAGGCCCTACGTGCTCGGCGGCGGCAAGCCGTACTTCGCCGGCGCGCGGCCGCCGCTGCGCCTCGTCGCTACGGACCACATCGGCGATGTGGTGCGGCTGACCTACGTCCCCGCGTGATCGTCTACTGCGGCTCGACGCTGCCCGACGTACACGCGGTGCTCGGCCGTGGCATGCCGCGCTGATCGCTCCCCGGGCATTCGACGCCCGCGCCGATCGCCGGACTGCCCGGTTGCGGCACGAGGGTCTGCGATGCGCCGCCGTTGTCGCCGAGCGCGCCGAGCATCGGATCCGCGAACACGGTCGTCGGCGTGCACATCGCATCGGGGCCACCGCCGACCGCGTGAGTCGACGGCCACTGCAGATCGCCGTCGCCGGTACCGTTGACTTGACACTGCATCGGCGCGCCGGGGTTCTGCGCGGTGTTGTTCGCGAACAGATCGCTGGTCAGCGTCAGGGTCGGGCCGCCGCCGATCGCGGCGCCGAAGTAAGGGTCGCCGCCGTTCGCTTGGTTGCCGGCGAACGTGGTGAACGCGATCGTGCCGCCGCCGCCGAACAGCGACAGCGCGCCGCCGAGCCCGGCCATCGCGTTGTTGTTCGCGAACGTGTCGTTGAGCAACGCGAGCTGGGTGCCATCGGCTTGCAATGCACCGCTGCCGTGGATGGCGACGTTGTTCGAGAACGTCGTCGCAGTGATCGGCAGCATGCTGTTGTGGAAATAGATCGCGGCGGCGTCATCTCCGTGGTTGCTATCGAACGTGCAACGATCGATCGCCGTCGTCTGCATCGCGTCGTCCGGCGTGCGGGCGAGCGCGCCACCGAGCGCGCCGGTGCCGCTCGTGTTGTTCGTGAACTTGACGCCACAGAACGTATGGGTGCCATCCGAGCCACCGTCGATGCCGACCGCGCCCGCGTTGCCGCCCGAACCGACTTGGTGTTGGCCGTTCGTCGCGACGACCGAGCACATCGACGAGTCGTCGCTGTTCGCGCCGTTACCTTCGGCGGTATTGCTGTCGAACACCGAGTCGTAGACGTCCAGCTCGGAGTTGAGGCTGATCATCGCGCCGCCATTCGACGCGCGGTTCGATTGGAACACGCTGTTTGCGACGACCGCGTGCAGCGAGCCGAGCACCGCGATCGCGCCGCCGCCGACATCGGGCCCGAGAGACTCCGCTTGGTTGCTCAGGAACTGCGAATCGATCACGACCAGCTCGCCATCCGACACGTACAGCGCGCCGGCATAGCCGTCGTAGTAGCCCTGCGAGCACGGCGCCGGAGCCGGCGCGTACATCGTCGTGCCGTGCGCATGGCCGTGCGCGAGGATCAGGTGCTGCAGCGTGAGCGTCACGGTGTTGACGCGATAGTCGTTGTGATCGAACGACATGATCTGCACCGCGTCGCCGCCGTCGATCGTGACCAGGTTGCCGCCGTCGATCGTCGTCGGCACGTCGGTGCGCAGTTGGAGCGTGGCGGTCACGGTGATCGAGACCGGGCTCGTGCCGCACGAGAACGTGATGATGCCGCCCGCGGCGATCGCGGTGTCGAGCGCGGCTTCGGTGCAGGAATCCGCGGTGCCGGTGCCGACGACGTGGTCAGGGGTCGACGTGTCGACCGGATTGACCGGAGATCCACAGGTCGTCCCGGGTGGCGTCACCGGTGCGGCGTCGATGTTCGAGCCAGCATCACCGCCGTCGTGATGGCCGCCGCTGCACGACGCCGCCATCGATGTAAGTGCGAACACTACAAGGCGCCGGCGCATCCCTTCACGATACGCCGGTTGCGATCAACAGTGAGCACAACTCGCTCTGCGAAGGTCATTGCCTGTTCGCTTTGATCAGCGCGGCGAAGTCGGCGCGCGTGCGCGACGTCTCGAACGCCGGATCGTCGGCGACCGCCTGCCGCAGCGCCGGCTGCGCGGTCAGCGCGGCGCGCACGCTCGCGACCGCGTCGTCGCCGTGACCGAGCGCAACCGTGATCAGCGCGCGATTGAGATGGGCGAGCGGGATCGGTTCGAGCGCGGGCGCGCGATCGATCGCGACGAGCGCCTCAGGATTGTGTCCCGTTGGACCGCGGTGCACGCGTCGACATCGAGCAGCTCCCGGCCATCGCGCGTCACCCGCGGCACCTCTGCGATCGCGGAGAGATCGAGCAACGCCTCGGTGACGCCCGCGAGGATGCACGCTCGCTCGTAGTGCGAGTTGGCATGCTCGGGCTTGTCGGCGATGGCGCGATCTATCGCGGCGAGCGCGCCGGCGTAGTCACCCGTATGCTGCAGCGCGATCGCGTGGAGCAGCAGCGAGCTCCAATCGCGGGTCTCGGCGATCAGCCGGGTCGTGACCTCGAGCATGGCCGGGTATCGTTCGAGGTTCTGGTTCGTGATCGCGAGATTGCCGAGCAGCGCGACGAGCCCGATGCGCCCCCTGTCAAACGCGGCGAACACCCGCTCAGCGCGCTGGTTCATGCGGGATCGCATACCCAAGCGAGCGTTTTAAGGCGACACATTTCAACGAGTTGACGAAACAGGCAGAAGAACCGTTGGACATCCGGTCGGTTCACGGCCATCTTGCCCCCCTGATCGAGCAAACGGAGTGGGCCGACTTCTTTGGCCCCATTGCAAAGATCGCTTTGTTACTCAGGAGTGCGAACGATGGCTGAAGGTACGATCAAGCGTCTCACCGATAAGGGTTTTGGATTCATCGAGAACGGTACGGGAACGGACCTGTTCTTCCACATGTCGGCCGTCGAAGGCGTCCGGTTTGAGGAGCTTCGTGAGGGACAGAAGGTGTCCTACAACGAGGGTCGTGGACCGAAGGGTGCTCGCGCCGAGAACGTTCGCGCGCTCTAAGCTGATCCCTTAACAAGAGAGAGAGCCGGCACCGTGCCGGCTCTTTTTCGTTTCGGCGCGTGACGTAAACTCGGGGGGCGATGTCGCGCCGACTGACATGCGCTGCCTTCGCGGCCCTCGTCCTGGCATGTGGTCCGCCGCCGGGCGCGACGCTGCGGCTCTCGGAGCTCGAGCTCGCGGTCGAGCGACGCGACATCGCAGAAGTGCGGGCGATGCTCGAGCGCGGCGTTGCGGTCGATGCCGCGGACGACAACGGCGACACCGCGCTGATCCGCGCGGCGATCACCGGCGATGCGGAGCTCGTCGCGCTGCTGCTCGCACATCACGCCGACGCGAAGCACGCAGATCGCAACGGGGCGACCGCGTTGCACTTCGCGATCGACGATCGCGCGAAGGCCGAGGCGCTGCTCGCCGCGGGCGCGGACCCCAACGCGACCGACAACACCGGCTACACGCCGCTGATGACCGCAGCCAATCGCGGCGCCGGTGGAGACGTCGTCGAGCTGTTGCTCGACCACGGCGCGGATCCGAACCATGTCGCCGACGACTAGATGACGCCGCTGATCCTCGCCGGCGGTGGCGATCTCCGGTCGGTCAAAGCGCTGCTCGCGCACGGCGCGGATCCGCGCGGTCACACGAAGGCGGGGTTCAACGCGTTGCATGCAGCGGTGGTGATCGGCAACGCCGACGCGGCGCGTCTGCTCGTCGATCGCGGCGCTGACGTGAATTTGAAAGCAGGGCGCGGCCGAACGCCGTTGATCGAAGCCGCCGAGCAGGGCCGCGCCGATCTCGTCCGGCTGCTGATCGCCGTCGGCGCGGACGTCGACGCGCGCGAGACCTTCAGCGCGACGACCGCACTGATGGAGGCGGCGGCTTCCGACCGTGCCGAGCCAGCGGTGATCGACGCGTTGCTCGCTGCCGGCGCGAAGGTCACGTTGCGCGACGACGAAGACGCGAGCGCGGTCACATGGGCGTTGCGCCGCGGTGAGCTCGACCTCGCGACCGCGATCAAGGCCCACGATCCGGCGCACGGTCCCGATCGAAACCCGGTTTCTCGTGGCGAAGGCGCGCTCGTCGGGCCGGCCAACACGGCGCGAGCCGCGCTCGATCGTGCGGTTCCGTTGCTCGAGCGCGGTAGACCGGCGTTCCGCCAGCGGGCCGGATGTCCCTCTTGTCATCACGATGCGCTGCCCGCGATGGCGATCGCTCGCGCCGGCGCACGCGGTGTGACGATCGATCGCGACGCGCAGCTGACCGAGATGCGCGCGACCGCTGCGGCGTTGCGCCCCCACCGCGACGAGTACCTCGAGGGCGAGGGCTTCGCCGATATCGTCGAGCCGGCGTACCTGCTGATCGGTCTCGACGCGAGTGGCTATCCCCGCGACGACCTCACCGACGCGATGACGCGCTATCTCGAGCTCCAGCAACGCGACGACGGCGGCTGGCGGACGTGGATGCAACGCATCCCGATCGATGGCAGCGACGTCACGCTCACCGCGCTCGCGATCCGGGCGATCACGCGCTATGCCCCGCCCGGCCGCACCGCCGACACCGCGATCCGAGTCACGCGCGCCCGCGACTATCTCGTGCACGCGATCGCGACCACGACTGAAGACCTGACGTTCAAAGCGCTCGGTCTACACTGGACCCGCGCCGGCGGGGACGACCTCGCGACCACGCTCGCCACGCTCGCTGCAACTCAGCGCGACGACGGCGGGTTCGCTCAACGCGGCGGGCTCGCGAGCGACGCGTACGCGACCGGCGAAGCAATCGTCGCATTGCGCGACGCGGGCGGCATGGCGGCCAGCGATCCCGCGATCGTTCGCGCCGTGAAATTTCTTCTCGCGACGCAGCGCACGGATGGCAGCTGGTTCGTCGCGACGCGCGCACTGCGGTTTCAGCCGTTCCTCGACAGCGGCTTCCCGCAAGGCCGGTCGCAGTACAGCTCGATGGCGGGCACCGCGTGGGCCGCGATGGCGCTCGCCGCAGCGGAATAGCGCTAGTGGTGTTCTTTCTCTTTCGCCGGCGGATTGTGCGGCGGCGGCGGCGCGTGGTTCTCGGTGTGCGCGGGCGGCGGCGGCGCGGCGTGCGGCGGCGGTGCCGCTTCGTGCATCGGCGGCGCGTGGTTCTCGACATGCGCCGGCGGCGGCGCGGCGTGCGGTGGCGGCGCAGCTTCATGCATCGGCGGCGCGTGGTTCTCGACGTGCGCCGGCGGCGGCGCGGCGTGTGGTGGCGGCGCAGCTTCGTGCATCGGTGGCGCGTGATTGTCGACGTGCGCCGGCGGTGGCGCGTGGTTCTCGACGTGCGGCGGCGGCGCGGCCTCATGCACCGGCGGCGCGTGGTTCTCGACATGTGCCGGCGGCGTCGTATGCGTCTCGGGATGCACTCCGACCGTCACGCGCGCATCGACCTTCGCCCGAATCTCGGGATGGGTCTCGACCACGTGGGTCTGCACGGTGTTGATCTTGACGTTCGCCTGCACGCGATGCTGATTCTCGACCTCGAAGGTCGCCTTGTGCTCCTGCGCATGCACGACCTGGGCGTGAGCCTCGGTCGGCGTCCACCGGCCGACGACGTGAACGTCTGCGCGCACCGGTCGCACATTGATCTGATGCGCGACCAGGACCGAGCGCGGCGGACCGACGACGACCCGCACGTTGCTGACGTTCGAGTAGTGCTCGATCGGCCGCGCTTCGCGATGGATCTCGATCACCCGCGCGCGGGGCTCGTAGAAGCGGTTGACGTTGACGTCGAGGATGTGGCCGGCGCCGCAGTAGTGCCACGACTCGATCGGCGCTTGGTAGCCGACGCGGACGAAGCCCTCGGGTGCGAGCGGCGCCCAGCCAAAGTCAGTGCCGGTCTGCCGCCACTCGACCCACGCCGGGCCCCACTGCGTGTCGGGAGCCCACACCCAGCGGTTGTACGAATTCGAATACGCCCAGCGACCGTAGTGCGACGTCGCCCAACCAAACGGATGCGACGACACCCACACGAACCCGAGGCTCGTGTACTGCCAGTGACCGTCGGTGTAGGGGACGAATCCATCTTCTTGCGGGATGAACACGCGTCCGGCGTCGGGCTCGTCGACCCACACGCCATACGGCGAGAGTTGGTCGTAGAACACGTCCACCGAGTCGACCGGATCGCCGGGCGCGGTCGTGTCGTACGAGTCATCGCCGCCGTTATCGGCAACTCCGACGTTGACGTCGATGCCAGGTTGCGCGACCGCAACGGCGGGCATCGCACTGAACAACACTCCCAACAACAGTTTGCCAATTCGCATGGCCAGATCATGAGCAAGTGCCACGCCACTGCAAGTCGCAGCGAGCGCAGATCGCTAACCGCCCGAACTAACTGCGCGGAGTCGATCCCGTCGCGACGCGAGTGACGTCGCCACGCCACAGCGGGCGCGATCGGTGCCCCAATACGAGCGCTGGGTCACGCTATGGTGAATCCGACATCGCCATGCCGTTCGTTCCCGGAGTCATCACATCTGCGCTGCGCGGCAAGCTGTTCGTCGTCACGGGCCAGGCGCTGTGCGTCGCGCGAACGCCGCAGCCCACGCTGCCGACTGGTGACGCCGGCGATGCGCTGTTTCTCGGCGAGCTCGACGGCGTGCCGTGCTTCGCGCGCGTTCTGGACGGCGCGCCTCCCGCCGGAACCGAGCCGGTGTCGCTCCGCCATCTGTTCGGCGCGTTGTCGGACGACGAGTTCGGCGTCGCCGGCCGCGCGCTCGGCCTGACCGCATGGGATCACGACCATCGGTGCTGCGGCCGGTGCGGCACCGCGACCGAGCGTTCGATGGTGGAACGCGTGCGGACCTGCCCGTCGTGCCAGTTCGCGGCCTACCCGCGGCTATCACCCGCGATCATCGTGCTCGTCGAACGCGATGGCCGTGCGTTGCTCGCACGCAACGCACGAACGAACATGCCGTTCTTCTCGACGCTCGCCGGCTTCGTCGAGGTCGGAGAGTCGCTCGAACAGACCGTCGCTCGAGAGATCCGCGAAGAGGCCGGCATCGAGGTCGGCGACATCCGCTACTTCGGCAGCCAAGCGTGGCCGTTCACCGGCTCGTTGATGATCGGGTTCACCGCGCGCTGGACCGGTGGCGAGCTCGTCGAGGATCCCACCGAGATTCGCGACGCCGCTTGGTT
>CAZDGY010000062.1:0-4591 GCA_964504685.1 uncultured Kofleriaceae bacterium
GACCGACCTCGGGCCGGCGAACTTCGCGTGCCTCAATACCGCCTCGACCGACATGCCGACGACCGTCGCGGTCGCGCTGTCGACGACGGTGAAGGACTTCCAGAGCCACAACCTGGTGCCGAACGCGATGGTCACCGCGTTCCAAGACATCAACTACACCGCGCCGTTCGACACCAAGACCGCGGACGAGAACGCCGCGATCTCGTTCACCGTGCCGATCGGGACGACCCGGTTCGGGTTCGAGATGAACGGCACCGGCGTGATGCCGACGTTCCTGCTCAACCAGTACATCGATCCGAACATGGCGACCCAGACGCTGTCGCGCATCCAGAGCGTGTCGGACGCGACCGCCGAGACGCTGCCGGCCCTGATCGGCGAGACCCGCATCCAAGGTACGGGCGTCGTCGCCGGTACGGTCCACGACTGTGACGGCAACGAGGTCTCGAACTTCATCGGCACGGTGTCGACGACGTCGGGCACCGCGACGCTGATCGACGGCGCCGAGAGCTATTACTTCTCGGCCGGCATCGACCTGCCGGTGCACCACCAGCAGCAAGAGTCGTCGTCGGGCGACGGCATCTTCATGGTGATCCAGCTGCCGCCGCAGACCGCTGGTTTTGTCCAGGCGTGGGGCTATGCGAGCGACGCGGATCTCGCCGCCGACAAGCTGACGCTGATCGCCGAGCTCGCGGTGCCGGTGCTCGCGGACTCGGTCGTCACCGGCGACTTCGATCCACTGCGCAGCGGTCAGTAATCGTTACGCCGCGCGGCGGCGACGGCGCAACGCGACCACGATCGCGACGAATGCGATAGGCAGCGCGCCGGTCGCATCGCGCGACGTCGCGCACGCGTAGAAGCTGGTCGGATCGACGCCGTTCGCACCGTTGGTTCCACCACCGCCACCCCCACCACCCGCGTCGCCACCGCCACCGCCGCCGCCGCCGCCACCGCCACCGCCGGGCGCGTCGATCACGGGGGCGTCGACGATCGCGGTCGGCGCGTCTAGGAGCTTGGCATCGACTCCGCTGCCTTCGGTCGGCATGCAGTCAGGCGTCGCCGGATCGAACATGCTGTAGCGCGCCATCACGGTGCACGTCTGCGCCGGCTCCGGCGCGCGCAGCCGATCGCTCTCGTCCGAGAACGCTTGATGATCAGCGATCAGCGCGCTGTCGTCGTCACTCGGCTGACTGTGCGGCACGAGCTCGGTGCATGCCGGCGCCGCCAACGCTAAGACCATCCCGATCGCGAACCCTCGGATCATCGATGCCATTGTCGCGCTCTAGCTCGGCGAGGGCAACAGCCGCGGGCTATCGGCCTAGGTGGTAACGTGTGTGCAGGTGGAGCGCAGCGATCGAACCGCACCGCCATCCGGCGGCGCTGATGGCCCCGGGCGAGCCGGGCCCATCGTCGATGCTTCCCACGCCGGCCGCGACGCGCTGATCGCTTGGGCGGTGGTGGCTGCGCTGGTCACGGTGTTCGTGCGGATCGACGTGCAGTTGCCGTGGATCGGCCAGCTCGGCAGCGCGCTCGTCGCGGTGACGTTCCTCTACGTGCCGGTATTCGTCGCCTGGCGGCGCAAAGAAGATCTCGATGACTACGGCTTTCACACCCGGCAGATGTGGCGCGGCTTGCGGCTCGCGCTCGTGGCGCTCGTCATCGTGCTGCCGATCTTCGCGGCCGGCTACTACGTATTCTACGAGATCGCGTGCGACTCGAACCTGCTCGCGCATCTCGTCCCGCACAACATGTGCACGACGTTCTCCGGGCTCGGTCACGTCCACCTCCCGGCGTTCGACTGGAATCCGTTGCACGAAAAGAGCTTTCCGCAGTTCTGCGCGATCCAGCTCGTCGTGGTCGCGCTGCCCGAAGAGCTGTTCTTCCGCGGCTGTCTGCTCGGGTTGCTAGAGCGGCGGTTTCCGCCGAAGCGGCGGGTCGCCGGCGGCGGGATCGGCCTGGCGCTCGTACTGTCGGCGGCGGCGTTCGCGCTAATTCACCTGCCGAAAGATGGCGACCCTCGCGCGCTCGCGACGTTCTTCCCGGGCCTGTTGTTCGGCTGGATGCGCTCGGCGACCGGGTCGATCGCGGCGTCGACCGTGTCCCATGCGGGATCGAACATCTTGATCTGGATCCTCGATCATTCGCTGTGACGTTGTAGGCTCCCCCGCGATGGCTAGTCGGCACGTATCCAGAGGCCTCGCCGCGTTGCCGGCAGTCGAGCGGTTGATCGATCTCGCGATCGACGAAGACCTCGGCCGCGGTGACATCACGTCGGCGGTCACGCTGACCCGCGACTCTGCCGTCACCGCCGACCTGGTGTCGCGCGAGCCGATCATCGTGTTCGGGGTCGAGATCGCCGCCGCGGTGTTCGCGCGGATCGAGCCCGACGTCGAGATCGAGATCGTCGCGCCCGACGGCGCTCGCGTCGATCGTGGTGGCTTGGTGATGACCGTGCGCGGGCCGGCGCGCGGCGTGCTCGCGGCGGAACGCACCGCGCTCAACTTCGCGCAGCGGCTGTCCGGCGTCGCGACGCTCGCCCGGCGCTACGCAGACGCGGTCGCCGGCACGAAAGCGAAGGTCGTCGATACGCGCAAGACGACGCCGGGGTTCCGCGTGCTCGAAAAGGCTGCGGTGCTCGCCGGCGGCTGTGCGAACCATCGCTTCGATCTCGGCAGCGGCATCCTGATCAAGGACAACCACATTGCGGCGTGCGGCTCGGTCCGCGCTGCGGTCGAAGCGGCGAAGGCGAAGGCGCCGCATCCGCTGCGCGTCGAAGTCGAAGTGACGAACCTCGGCGAGCTCGATGAAGCACTCGCCGCTGCAGCGGAGGTCGTGTTGCTCGACAACATGTCGCCGGCGCAAGTCGAGGTCGCCGCTGCGCGCGCCCACGGCCGCGGTGTGATCGTCGAAGTGTCAGGCGGGATCACGCTCGCGACGATCGCGGACTATGCGCGCGCCGGTGCCGACCTGATCTCGGTCGGCGCGCTCACCCACTCGGCGCCGTACGTCGATCTCGGCTTGGACGTGCGCGCGTGACCCAGCGCTCGGGCTGGCTCGGTGGTCAGCGCGTCTCGCTCGCCGAGTGCGGCTCGACCAACGACGAAGCGGGGCGGCTCGCTCGCGCTGGTGCGCGCCACGGCACGGTCGTGATCGCGGACGCGCAGCGCTCGGGGCGCGGTCGCGACGGTCGAGTGTGGAGCTCGCCGCCGGGCGGCTTGTATTTGTCGGCGGTGATCCGGCCGCCGCTCGCGCTCGCTGAAGTGCCGCCGATGACGCTCGCGATCGGTATCGCGGTGTGTGACACGGCGCGCGAGCTCGGCGCCGCCGCGGCCCTCAAGTGGCCGAACGACGTGCTGGTGCGCGGTCGCAAGCTCGCCGGCGTACTGCTCGAAGCGCAGAGCCAAGCGACGCGACTCGAGGCGGTCGTCGTCGGCATCGGCGTCAACCTCGTGACCAGCGACGCGCTCGTCGAGACCGCGATCGCGCTAGATGAAGCGGCGGGAGCGGCGCCGACGCGTGACGACTTCGCCGCAGCGCTGCTCGCGAACGTCGAGCATTGGATCGACCGCTACATCGCAAGCGGCCTGCACGCGATCATTCCGGCGTGGCACGCCCGGATGGCGCCCGGGCTCGCGGCGCGCGCGACGATCGACGGCGCGGCGCTCGTCGGTGAGGTCGCTGGGCTCGATCAAGACGGAGCGCTGTTGCTGCTCGACGATGGCGGGCGGGTGCATCGCGTGCGCAGCGGCGATGTCGAAGTCGTCCGCCCGACGCCGTGACGCGCAATCGCGACTGAGGCGCGGTGATCGAATTTCGGTCCGGCGGAGCAAGGACCGAAATCACCGCACGCCGAAGGAATCCCTTTAGGGGCAAGTGAGGTGTCGCGGTCGAGAGGTCCGCTACGCAAAACGCTCGTTCATGCGAGCGCTTGGCGGTTGATGCTCCCCACCCCGGTATGTATAGTCGCGCGCTCCATGAGTCGGACCGCCGGTCGCGCCGCGCGTTACGCCGCCACGTTGCTCGTGGTCGCCGCAGTCGTGCCATCGGTCGGCTGCGACAAGCTCGACGGCCGCAATCGCAACCGCGCCGGTAACCGGTTATTTCACGACAAGGCGTTCGTCGACGCCGCCGCGCAGTACGAGCGCGCGCTCGCCGAGGTCGACGACCCGCTGATCCACTACAACCTCGGGCTCGCCTACTCGAAGTTGTTCCGCCCCGGCGCCGACAAACCGATCCTGCTCGATCTCGCCGGCTCGGAAGCTTGCTCGGCGATTCCTGGTGTCCAACCGGCGTCTGCTCGCGTCTGCATCAAGCCGACCGACAAGAGCTTCCACGACTGCGACGACAAGAACGTCTGTCCGTCGAGCTTCCAGTGCGTCCAGAGCCAATTGTGCGCGCTGCCCGCCGCCGCGCTCGCGGACCTGTCCGCGAAGCACTTCACCCCCTGGCTCGCGGTCCAAGAAGACGACGACGTGATCGAAGCGAAGCTCAAGAAGATCTCCGCCGAGCGCTCCGAGATCACGCAGCGCGCGCTCGCCGGTGCGTCGCAACCGAACGACGATCAGCGCGACAAGACGCTCAAAGAGGACCAGGA
>CAZDGY010000062.1:4601-14398 GCA_964504685.1 uncultured Kofleriaceae bacterium
CCTCGAGACCAAGAAGAAGGTCCGCACGCTGATGACCGAGGACTGGCTGCAGTCCGATCAAGCCGCGAAAGCGGTCGCGTTCTGGGACGACCTGCGCCAGAAGAAGCCGAACGACCCGAACCTGGTCGGCACGCTCGCCGGCGTCAACCTCAAGGCCGGCGACTGGCGTAAGTCGATCGAGTGGTACACCAAGCTCGCCGACCTCGCGACCGACCCGGCCGAGAAGGCCCAATCGTTCCAATTCATCGGCAACGTCGCCTGGGGCAAGCTCCACTCGAAGACGCTCAACGGCGCGGAGTCGCTCGAGGTCGCCGATCGCGGCATCGGCGCGCTCCAAAAGGCCGCGGCGCTGCAGCCGGAAAACCCCAAGCCTATCGGCCTGATGGGCGCCATCTACCACTTGCGCGGGCTGACCCAGGGGGTTTCCTGGGCCGGCGCGCTCGATCGTGCAACCGCAGAAGATCTAAAGCGCCAGTCGGGCGTCCTTAAGGACAAGGCGAAGGCGCTACAAGGTCAACCCGCGGCTCCGACACCGGCGCCAGCGACCGTCAATGGCGCTGCACCGGCCAACCCTAGCCCGGCCAAGACCGGCGGCTGATCGCCAAAGGAGCAAAGCTACCGATGTCGAATCAAACGCCCGTTGCCGAGCCTGGATCCATGTTCGGCGGTTACGCCGCCGCGAAGAAGCGCAAGTTGCCCGCTTGGGCCGCACCCGTCCTGATCGGCGCCGTCGCGATCCACCTCGGGATCTTCCTCGCGATGTGGATCAAGACGATCTGGGACATCGAGCGGCTCGAGAAGCCGAACATCGCGACCGACCTGGCGACGGCCGCGCCGCCACCGCCGCCGCCACCGCTGCCCAAGGGTGGCGCGAAGCCGCAGGACATCATCATCCCGCACAAGCGGACGGTCAAAGACATCGTCCAGCCGGTCAAGATCGAGAAGCAAGAGACCAAGGTCGTCGAGCAAGGCGTCGAGAACGGCTCCGAGCACGGCGACATCAACGGCGACAAAGACGGTGTCGACGACGGCATCGTCGGTGGTGTCGTCGGAGCGCCACCGCCACCGCCACCGCCACCGCCGCCGCCGGCCGCCCCGCAGCTCGTCGCTCCGGCGATGCTCGAAGCGTCGCGTATCGCGGGTACGAAGGACATCGTCCCCGAGGAAGTCACGAAGACCGATATCCAGCGCTCCGGCAAGGATCGGGTCGTCGGCTCGTACAAGCTCTGCCTCAACGCGGCCGGCGATATCACCAACGTCACGCAGATCAAGTCGACGGGGTTTGGAGCCTACGACTCCAAGATCCTCAACACGATGCGAACGGAATGGAAATACAAGCCGTTTTCCGTGAACGGGAAAGCCGTTCCGGTCTGTACGGCCGTGACGTTCATCTACACGCAGAAGTAGAAAACTCAGCCACAGGAACGTGCCATGGGACTCGACCTAGTACAGATCTTCAAGGACGCCAGCATCATCGTTCAGATCATCACGGTGCTGATGCTGCTGATGTCCGTGTTCATGTTCTACGTGATCACGGAGCGCCTGCTGACGTTCCGGTCGGCGAGCGAGCAGAGCATTCGCTACGTCCAGGCGCTCGGCGAGTTCCTGCGCCAGCACAAGGTCGCCGAGGCATTGAACGGCGCGAAAGAATCGGCGAAGAGCCCGGTCGCGAAGGTCATGGAGTCCGGCCTCGCCGCGCTGCAACAAGGGCGCGAGGCGTTGAAGACCGAAGGCCCCGACGACGTCGGTGACTTCGACCTGGTCGACTCGGTCAACCGCGCGCTCGAGCGCGTCAAAGAGCGCGAGACCTCGAACCTGCGCCGCGGCCTCGCGTATCTCGGCACGGTCGCCTCGGCGACGCCGTTCATCGGCCTCCTCGGCACGGTCGTCGGTATTCTCGGAACGTTCCAGCTGCTCAAGGGCGGCAGCGTCAGTATTCAGGACATCGGCCCGAAGATCTCCGAAGCGCTCGTGTCGACCGCGCTCGGTCTCGCGATCGCGATCATCGGCGCGATGTCGTTCAACTACTTCACGTCGCGCGTCGAGCAGTTCGTGATCGACATGAACGACGTGTCGAGCGAGTTCATCGACTACGTGCTGCGCGAGGGCCGAGGCTAAGCTCGTGACCGCTCGCGCAGGGCACCCGCATCGCCGGTGGCGGCTTTCGAACAAGAAAGCGCACCTCGATCACGTGCGCAACGACATCAACGTGACGCCGCTGGTCGACGTCATGCTGGTGCTGCTCATCATCTTCATGCTGATGACGTTGCTCATGGGGCGCGGCCACGACGTCAACCTCGCGCAGGCGACGAACATGTCGAAGAAGAAAGACATGCTGCAGCCGGTGGTCAGCGTCGATGTCGACGGCGATCTGTGGTTCGAGAAGGACAAGCTCGGCCCGGTCGGCCCGCCGACGCTCAAAGAAATGAACGATCGGCTCACCGCCGCGTGGGCGGTGGTCAAGAACCCCGAGGCCTCCGGGCGGATCTACCTCAAGGTCGGCGACATGGTCGATTACGGTAAGGTCTATCCGGTGCTCGAGTACCTCAACCGCACGATGATCCCGCCGGTGGAGCTCATCGACATCGGCGTTGCCGAAGCGAAGCAGAAGTAGCCATGGGGATGTCAACAGGGGGCGGCAAGCCCGGCAGCGTGCAGAGCGAGATCAACGTCACCCCGTTGATCGACGTGTTGCTCGTGCTGCTCATCATCTTCCTCGTCGTCATGCCGATCATCTTGAAAGCGGAGGCGCTGACCGTCCCGCGCAAGCTCGATCAGACGCAGGAGATGCCCGATCCGAACGCGAGCACGCTGACGATCGCGATCACCAAAGAGCTGACCTACACGTACAGCGACGGCACCGGCGATCCCGTCGCGATCCAGCTCAACGACATCCGCGGCCGGATCCAGCCGAAGCTCGAGGCGATGAAGGGCCTCGACAAGGTCGTGTTCGTCGACTTCGACGACGCGGTGCCTTGGAACCTCGTGGTGTCGACGATGGACACGATCCGCGGGATCGCGACCGACGGTGACCACGACGACGTCAAGGTCGCGCTGAAGATCCGCGAGAAAAAAGATACCGCGGCCGCGCCTCAGTAAGCCTGCGACAGCGACAGCGAACCGCGGGCTCCGCGCGTCACCAGGCGTGACGGGCTGACCGTAGCCGCAGCGGATCGCCGCTGATACTGACAATGGATGGGCCTTTCGATCCATTCGGCTGGCGAGCGTGGAGTGCGGTCGGACATCAACGTGACGCCGCTGATCGACGTCATGCTGGTACTGCTCATCATCTTTCTGGTCGTGATGCCGAACGTGCTTCGGGTCGAGCCGCTGGTCGTCCCTCCAAAGGTCGACCCGACTGGGGTGCCCGGGCCGCAGATCTCGCTCACCGTCCGGAGCGACCTGACGATCGACTTCGACGACGGCATGGGCGGGACGCCGGTCGCGATCGAGCCAGGCGACGTCGCGCGAACACTGCGTCCCAAGCTCGACGCCCTGCACGGCACCGACAAGGTCGTGTTCGTCGACTTCGAAGACCCGGTGCCGTGGCGGCTGGCGGTCCAGACGATGGACTCGATTCGCGCGCTCGCGAACGACGCCGAGCACGACGAGATCAAAGTCGCACTCAAGATTCGCGACGAGGACGGCAATCCACACGGAAGCGGCAGGCTGCCCCGATGACACCGACTCCCTGCGACACCCAATGCGACCTGAGCCGATGCGCTGTCACGCAGCGTGAGTTCTGCGGCCTAACCGGAACTGATACAAGGCGGGGAACACCTTGACAGCTTTTAGGTTCTCTCGTTACAAGCGGGCGGCTCTACGGCCATCTAGCAGCTGTCTCACAAGGGGCAAAATCGTCATGGGTTCGACTCGACTAAGCTTCGCGTTCGCAGCGATCTACATGATCGCCGGCTCGGCGTGTTTCGACCCTACAAGCGCGACTGATCTCGATCCCAACGGTCCGCCGAAGATCGAGCAGGTCCGCATGTTCGAGGACTGGACCGACTCGACCGGCGCCGCGCAGGCTCCGCGCCGAGTGTTCGCGTTTGGTTCGCACCCGCAGTCCGAAGGTCCCCAGGACGAGCACGAAGTGACGACCGCCGATCCGAAAGCGATCGGCCCGATTCGCATCATCATGAGCGAGCTGTTGCTCGGCAACTACCTCCAGCAGATCGAGTGCCGCGGCGTCGTCGGCACCGACGTGTTCGACAACGTTCCGCTCGGCTCGACGCCCGACGACATCGCGAAGTGCAGCGAAGCCGACGATCTCTTGCCGCAGACCTGCACCGGTCCGAACGCGGTCTGCATCTGCCACAACGCGGCCGGCTGTAACGGTATCGCGATGGGCCAACCGGTCGGCGTGCTCGACGTCAACCAAGACGGCGCGGCCGATACCGAGCGGTTCACGCCTGGCGCGGTCGGCATCACGTGCACCGGCCCGGGCGGCGACGTCGACGTGCCGATCGATGACGACAACAGCTACTGGCAGCCGTCCGGCGACCAGCAAGTCCCCGCGGTCACCGGTGGCGTCGAGAACGGCTTCGACGAGCTCGGCCCCGCGATCGTGCTCGTCCCGAGCGGCGCGATGCCCACGAGCACGACGTGCCACCTGACGTTCGATCCGTCGGTCATCGACAAGAACGATCACCTCCAAGTCTGCGCGCCGGGCACTGGCACGGGCACCGATGGCGGTCGTCCGATCAGCTGCGACGGCAACCTGTTCGATTGCACGCAGACCTGCACGCCCGGCGACGTCAGCGTGTTCACGTTCGGCATCGCGGCACTCGTCGAGACCAACTCGACGGTTCACGAAGGCGACGTCGGGGTCAATCGCACCGACGTCATCATCGTCGACTTCAACGCGCCGGTTTCGATGACCAGCCTCGCGAACATCACGATGACGCCGACGGCCGGGCTGATGACCACGATCGACGGCAGCGCCCAACCCGTCGGCACTCAGATCCGGATCCTGCCGACCGACGTCGGCGGCTTGGCCGCGAACACGAGTTACACGCTGACCATCCCGACGACGGTCACCGACGCCTACAACCAGCCACTGTCGCAAGCGGTCACCATCCACTTCATGACCGGCCCGTGAACGGAGCCATGGCAATGAACGCAAACAAGCTATTGGTCGCGGCTGCGTTGGGCTTCACCAGCCTGATCGGCTTCTCCGTTGTCCAGCCGAGTACCGCGCGCGCGCAGTCGAGTACGACCGGCGCCATCCGCGGCGTCGTCACCGACAAGGCGACGGGCGAGAAGCTCGCTGCCGTCACCGTGCTCATCACCTCGCCTGCTCTGTCGCAGACGCAGAGCACGCTGACCGACGGCGACGGCTTCTACATCGTCAACGAGCTGCCGCCGGGCGACTACCTGGTCACGTTCTTCTATCTCGACTTCAAGGTCGAGCAGAGCGGCGTCCACGTCGGCGTCAACAAGGCGTCGAACGTCTATCAGCAGTTCGATCTCGCGGCGGTCGCGAACAAGGGCGAGACGATTCACATCAACGCGAAGGCGCCGCTCGTCGACACGACCAGCACGAACCAGGGCATCACGCTCGACAAGCAGTACCTGCAGAACATTCCGGTCCCGGGCCGCACGTTCGACGCGGCGCTCGGTGCCGCGGCCGGTTCGCAGAGCGACGGCGTCGGCGTGTCGTTCTCCGGTAGCTCGTCGCTCGAGAACCAGTACATCGTCGACGGCGTCAACACCACGGGCTTGACGCTCGGCACGGTCGGCTCGCCGGTCGTCAACGACTTCATCGAAGAGATCGAGGTCATCACCGGTGGCTACAACGCGGAGTACGGTCGCGCGACCGGTGGCGTCGTCAACGTCGTCACGAAGACGGGCTCGAACGAGTTCAAGGGCTCGGTGTGGGGTTACTACCAGCCGGGATTCCTCACGGCCGCGCAGCACCTCGCGCCGGTCAACGCGTCGTCGATCGACGCGGTCAACAACGTCAACTACAACGGCGACTTCGGGTTCGAGCTCGGCGGTCCGATCATCAAGGACAAGCTGTGGTTCTTCATCGGCTTCGACCCGACGTTCGTGCAGAACGACATCACCCGCACGGTCAAGAGCCAGACCGACTGTCGCTCGGTGCTGCCGAGCGGCGCGCTGTCGACCTGCGATCCGCGGCTGAAGAACGCGACCAACCCGAGCCAGGGCGGCAACGCCGATGGTGTCGCCGACGTCGATCCGAAGACCGGCTTCTACATCACCGACACGGTCGACAGCCAAATCCGCAGCGCGACCGCTCACACGTACAACATCCTCGGCAAGCTCAACTACGCGGCGACGCCGGAGCACCAAGGCCAGATCGCGTTCGAGGCGCTGCCGAGCGCGAACAGCAGCCCCGGCATCTTCGGCCCGGCCGACAACGGCTACAAGCAGACCGACACCGTGCTCGACCTGTCGGGCAAGTGGACGTCGAAGTTCAACGACAACAAGACCGAGGTCGAAGCGATCGTCGGCTGGCACCACGAGTACACCACCGGTGATGCGCTCGATCCCGCGCTCGAGCAGCAGCCGTATCAGTTCCTGACCGACGGCAGCCTCGGGTTGTGGTCGGCCGGTTACGAGCCGAGCAACCTCAACGTCGCGAAGGGCTGCACCGACGGTCCGCCCGGCTCGAACGACGTCTATCCGTACATCACGAACTGCCCGATGGTCGGCGGCCAGGGTTACTCCATCGGCGGCCCGGGTGGCATCCAGCGCGACACCGAGGAGCGCAAGAGCGCGGCGCTGCGCATCACCGAGCGCGTCAAGGCGGCCGGTAGCCACGAGATCAAGGCGGGTATCGACGCCGAGGACAACACGACGAACAAGGCGCGCTTGCTCTCGGGCGGCGCGGCGATTCAGTTCAACGATATCGGCGCCGGCGTCGTCGACACCATTCGCTACGCGCAGCTGGCCGGCCAGGAGATCAACGGCGTTCAAGGCAGCTCGCCGACGAACACCGAGCCCGGCTTCTTCAACCAGCAGTGCAACACGCCGAACCCGAACCCGACGAACGCCAAGGACAAGGTCCAGAACTTCGACTGCGCCTACTTGGGCGGCTCCCCGGGCTCGCGCGCGACCCAGATCCAAGGCGAGTCGTTCAACTGGGCCGCGTACGTCCGCGATTCGTGGCAGATCCAGCCGAACCTGACGCTCAACGCCGGCTTGCGCTACGAAGAACAGCGCCTGCGCTACGCGAAGTTCCTGCAAGGTACGGTCGACCCGCTGACCGGCGACCTGCTCGGCAAGGACGCGATGACGCTGACCGGCAACTACGCGCCGCGCATCGGCTTGCTCTACGACTGGACGAAGGAAGGTCGCTCGAAGATCTACGCGAACTGGGGTCGGTTCTACGAGTCGATCCCGCTCGACATCAACGACCGCTCGTTCGGTGGCGAAGTCGAGTACGAGCAGCAGTACAGCGCCGCGAACTGTACGAACGGGGGCATGGCGCCCGCGGTCGACCCGAAGATCGGCGGCATCAACGGCAACTCGTGCATCACGCCGACGACGCTGACCGGCGCGGCGGTGGGCGGCAACCTGAAGCAGTCGCTGGTCGGCGCGAGCGGCGATCTCGTCGCCCCCGGGATCAAGGCGCAGTACATGGACGAGATCGTCGCCGGCTTCGAGTACGAAGTCATCGACGACCTCAAGCTCGGCGTGTCGTACCAGAACCGCACGCTCGGTCGCGTCATCGAAGACGTCTCGACCGACGGCGCGAACACGTACATCATCTCGAACCCCGGCGAGTTCTCGCAGTCGGAAGCCGCCGCGTTTCAGCAGCGCATCAACATGACGGATGATCCGGCCGAAAAGGCGCGGCTCACCCACCAGCTGCAGCTGTTCAACGGCATCAACATCTTCGACCACCCGACCCGCGTGTACAACGCGCTGCAGTTCACGCTGACCCGTCGGTTCTCGAAGAAGCTGTACCTGCAAGCGAGCTACACGTACTCGCGCACCGAGGGTAACTACCCGGGGCTCGTGTCGTATGACAACGGTCAGCTCGACCCGAACATCTCGTCGCAGTTCGACTTGATCGAGTTGCTCGCGAACCACGCCGGTCCGCTACCGACCGACCGCCCGCACTACATCAAGATCGACGGTTACTACACGTTCGACCTCAAGCAGTACGGCGACCTCACGGTCGGTGTCCGGTTCCGCGCCCTGTCGGGTATCCCGGAGAACGCGCTCGCCGGTCACTGGCTGTACGGTCCGAACGAGTCGTTCCTGCTGCCGCGCGGCGAGCTCGGTCGCAGCGACTTCGACCACGGCCTCGACGTGCACATCGGCTACGGTCGCAAGCTCAAGAAGAACATGAAGCTCGAGGTGTTCGCCGACATCTACAACGTCTACAACGACCAGGGCACGGCGAACGTCGATAACAACTACGCGCCGTACTACAAGCTGTCGTCGGCCGGCATGCCGGGCGTCCAGCAGAACGCGAACCCGATCGCGGGCGGCACGTACTCGGATCTGATCTGGTTGAAGACGGTCGATACGACCGGCGTCGAGAACGGCACGCCGATCGGTCGCAACCCGAACTTCCACAACCCGATCGCCCTGTACTCACCGCTCAGCGCGCGCCTCGGCGTCCGTCTGACGTTCTAGCAACGTCCCACGTCGACCTCCGCGCGTCCGACGTGAAGTTGATCGAGTACGCGCTCGTGTTCCCAGACGGCAAGATCAAGCACTACGGCGCGAAGCCGGCTACGCCGATCCCAACGAAGCCGGAGCCGGCTCGGGCGAGACCGCCGTTCGTGTCAGCCCGACGTGCTAAGCCGTCGGGGTGGAGCGCATCGGGCTAAATCCCGAGCAGCGAGCCGCCGTCGAGCACGGCGATGGCCCGTTGCTCGTGCTCGCGGGGGCCGGTACCTGCAAGACCCGCGTGCTGGTCCAGCGCATCGTGCGCTTGGTCGATACCGGCGCGGAGCCATGGTCGATCCTCGCGGTGACGTTCACGAACAAGGCGGCGGGCGAGATGAAGGCCCGGCTGCGCAACGAGCTCGGTGGCGCGGCCGACTCGATGTGGGTCGGCACGTTCCACTCGACCTGCGCGCGATTGCTGCGCCGCCACGGCGAGGCGGTCGGCCTGACCAAGAGCTTCGTGATCTTCGACGACGACGACCAGATGAAGATGGTCGAGCGCATGCTCAAAGAGACCGGGCTCGATGACCAGATCTCGGCGCGTACCGTGTTGTCGCGCTTCGATCGCGCGAAGAACAAGGGCGTCGACCCGCGCAGCGTCAAGACCGGCGCGTTCGACGATGTCGTCGAGCGCATCTATCCGATGTATCAGGCGCAGCTCGCGAAGGAGAACGCGGTCGACTTCAACGATCTGCTGCTGAAGACGCTGGCGTTGTTCGAGCACGAGGACGCGGCGAGGCAGCTGCGCGTGCGCTTCCGCCACGTGTTGGTCGACGAGTTCCAAGATACCAACCCGGTGCAATACAACCTCGTGCGCCAGCTCGCCGATGCGACGCGCAACCTGACGGTCGTCGGCGACGACGATCAATCGATCTACGGCTGGCGCGGAGCCGAGCCGCGCAACTTGCTCGACTTCGATCGCGATTTCCCCGATGCGCAGATCGTCAAGCTCGAGCAGAACTACCGCTCGACCCAGATGATCCTCGACGCGGCGAACGGGATCATTCGCCACAACCGCGATCGCCATGTCAAAGCGCTATGGACCGAGGAGACCGGCGGCGAGCCGATCGAGGTCTATCAGGCGGGCGACGAGCGCGGCGAGGCGTACTTCGTCGCGCAATCGATTCGCCGCGCGATCGACGAAGGGC